>JAAYRK010000115.1 GCA_012518815.1 Candidatus Epulonipiscium sp.
TGAGCCAGCCTAATTTAAGTCGTGCGATTAAAGAATTAGAAGAGTCTTTGGGGATTACTATTTTTAAACGTACTTCAAAGGGAATCTCTGTTACATTTCAAGGAGAAGAATTTTTAAGTCATGCAAAAAGAATTCTCGCACAAGTAGATGAAGTAGAAGCAATGTATAAAAATATGAAGATTAATAAACAAAGGTTTTTAATTTCCGTACCTCGGGCAAGCTATATTGAGTCAGCATTTATTAACTTTATAAGTAAAATTGAAATTACTCAAGATACTGAAATATTTTATAAAGAAACTAATTCTATAAAAGCAATCAATAATATACTTCAAGCAGACTATAAGCTTGGAATTATACGTTATCAAACAAGTTTTGAACAGTATTTTAACTCTATGTTATATGAGCATGGTTTAACTTCAAAAGAAATACTAACTTTTAATAGTGTTTTACTTTTATCAAAGGATAATCCCCTTGCAAAAAAGGATGATATAGAGCCTTTGGATTTAAGAGATTATATAGAGATAGCTTATCCAGATCCTTATGTTCCGTCCTTGCCCTTGACAGATGCAAGAAAGGCAGAGCATTCTAAATGTATCGAGAAAAGAATATTTATTTTTGAAAGAGCTACAAAGTTTGACTTATTAAAGAAGATAAAAAATAGTTTTATGTGGGTATCACCAATACCGCAAGAGATATTAGATTTGCATAAGTTGGTACAAAAACCGTGCAAATTTAATAAAAAAATTTATAAAGATGTCTTAATTTATAGAAAAGATTATTATCTTACAGATATTGATAAAGCTTTTATTGACGAAATTAATAAAATGAAAGAAATAATCGCATAATTTTTAAAATAAGTATTAAATAGATATGGTTATATCAATTTTGATATAGCTATATCTATTATTTATATTACACAAGAAAAGCATAGAATGTTAAAATATTAACAGGGAAAACAATAATCATTAATATAAATTTTATAATTATGTAAATTAAAAAGGAGGACTTAATATGGCTAAAAATAAGAATTATACAATTGTAGATAGCGTTGAAAAATTAGATAAAGCTATTAAGAACGTTAGGAAGGCACAAGAAATATTTGCAACATATAGTCAAGAACAAGTAGATAAAATTTTTCTTGCAGCTGCATCAGCAGCAAATAAGGAGAGAATTAGACTGGCAAAAATGGCAGTTGAGGAAACAGGCATGGGGGTTGTAGAAGATAAGGTTATTAAGAACCACTATGCATCTGAGTATATTTACAATGCTTATAAGGATACAAAAACTTGTGGTATAATTGAAGAAGATAAGGAATTTGGTATTAAAAAGATTGCAGAACCTCTTGGAGTTATTGCAGCTGTTATCCCAACTACTAACCCTACATCAACTGCAATATTTAAAACTCTTTTAGCACTTAAAACAAGAAATGGTATTGTTATTAGTCCTCATCCTAGGGCGAAAAATTGTACAATAGCTGCTGCAAAAGTAGTTCTTGAAGCTGCAGTTGAGGCAGGAGCTCCAGAAGGCATTATTGATTGGATTGATGTACCATCATTAGAAATGACCAACTTTGTTATGAGTGAAGCTGATATAATTCTTGCTACTGGTGGACCAGGTATGGTTAAGGCTGCATATTCAAGTGGTAAACCAGCTATTGGAGTTGGAGCAGGTAATACACCAGCGATTATTGATGATTCAGCAGATATTTTACTTGCTGTTAATTCAATAATTCATTCCAAAACCTTTGATAATGGCATGATTTGTGCTTCTGAGCAAGCAGTTATAGTATTAAATGGTGTATATAATAAAGTTAAAAAAGAATTTGCAGACAGAGGATGTTATTTTCTTAACAAAGATGAAATAGAAAAAGTTAGAAAAACAATTATTATTAATGGGGCTTTAAATGCTAAGATTGTTGGACAAACAGCTTATACTATTGCAAAATTAGCAGGAATAGAAGTTCCTCAAACTACCAAAATATTGATTGGTGAAGTGGAAAGTGTTGATATTTCTGAAGAATTTGCTCATGAAAAGCTTTCTCCAGTTTTAGCAATGTATAAGGCAAAAGATTTTAATGATGCTCTTAATAAAGCAGAACAACTTATTGCTGACGGTGGCTATGGTCATACATCTTCTTTATATATTGATACAATAAATGAAAAAGATAAACTAAAAGAATTTGAAGCTCGCATGAAAACTTGCCGTATTCTTATTAATACACCATCTTCTCAAGGTGGTATTGGTGATATATATAACTTTAGACTTGCTCCTTCCTTGACTCTTGGGTGCGGTTCTTGGGGCGGAAATTCCGTTTCTGAAAATGTTGGAGTAAAACACTTGGTTAATATTAAAACGGTTGCTGAAAGGAGAGAAAACATGCTTTGGTTTAGAGCACCTGAGAAGGTTTATATAAAGAAAGGATGCTTGCCTGTAGCACTTGAAGAACTCAAAAATGTAATGGGCAAGAAAAAAGCATTTATTGTTACAGATACTTTCCTTTATAATAATAGTTATACAAAGGTAATAACAGATAAGCTAGATGAAATGGGTATTAAGCATACTACATTTTATGATGTTGCACCAGATCCATCTCTTGCTGCGGCTAAAGAAGGTGCTAAGCAAATGGCAGCCTTTGAACCTGATTGCATTATTGCTGTAGGTGGAGGCTCTCCAATGGATGCAGCTAAAATTATGTGGGTAATGTATGAGCATCCTGAAGTTGATTTTATGGATATGGCTATGAGATTTATGGATATTAGAAAAAGAGTATATACATTCCCTAAGATGGGAGAAAAGGCATACTTTATTGCAATTCCAACTACTGCAGGAACAGGTTCTGAGGTGACTCCTTTTGCAGTTATAACAGATGAAGATACAGGTATTAAATATCCTTTAGCAGATTATGAACTTTTGCCTAACATGGCAATAGTTGACCCAGATATGATGATGAATGCACCTAAAGGCTTGACTTCTGCATCTGGTATTGATGCTCTTACCCACTCCTTGGAAGCTATTGCTTCTATGCTTGCTACAGATTATACAGACAGCTTGGCTTTAAGAGCAATAAAAATGATATTTGAATATTTACCAAGAGCATATGACAATGGACCAAACGATCCAGTTGCAAGAGAAAAGATGGCTAATGCAGCTACTATGGCTGGTATGGCATTTGCCAATGCATTTCTTGGAGTTTGTCACTCTATGGCTCACAAATTAGGAGCTTTTTATAACTTGCCTCATGGTATAGCTAATGCCCTTATGATTAATGAAGTTATACGCTTTAATGCAGAAGAAGCACCAGTTAAGATGGGTACATTCTCTCAATATGCTTATCCAAAGACCTTAGAAAAATATGCAGAAGTTGCTGATTATCTAAAGCTTGGTGGAAAGACAAACAAAGAAAAGCTAGAAAACTTAATTAAAGCAATTGATGAACTTAAAGATAAGGTTGGCATAAAGAAAAGCATTAAAGATTATGGTATTGACGAAAAAGATTTCCTTGATAACTTAGATGAGATGACAGAACAAGCTTTTGATGACCAATGTACAGGAGCAAATCCAAGATATCCACTAATGAGTGAAATCAAACAAATGTACCTAAATGCTTATTATGGTAAATAAGGGGGAAGAAAAATGAAACTAGATACAGTTATTGCTGTTAGAAAGAACAAAAAGATTTATCGTGATAACGATAAAGTAATAAAGCTTTTTGATAAGGATTTTTCTAAGGCAGATATTCTTAATGAAGCTTTAAATCAAGCCAGAATAGAAGAAACTGAATTAAGCATTCCTAAAATTATTGAAGTTACTACTGTTGACGGCAAATGGGCAATTGTAAGTGAATATATTGAAGGTAAGACTCTTGAGCAATTAATGAAAGAAAATCCAGATAAATTTGATGAGTATTTGGAAATGTTTGTGGATCTACAGATAAAAGTACATTCCCAAAAATCTGTTTTATTAAATAAATTAAGAGATAAAATGTTTAGAAAAATTAATGAAACAGATTTAGATGAGACTACCCGCTATGATTTACAAACAAGACTTGAAGGAATGCCTAAACACGATAAGGTTTGCCATGGGGATTTTAATCCAAGTAATATTATTATTACAAAAGACGGAACCCCTTATATTCTAGACTGGTCTCATGTAACTCAAGGAAATGCTTCTGCCGATGTTGCAAGAACTTATTTATTATTCTGGCTAGCAAAAGAAAATGAAACCGCAGAAAAGTATTTAGATTTATTCTGCCAAAAGACAAATACTTCAAAGAAGTATGTACAAGGCTGGATGCCAATTGTTGCAGCATCTCAATTGGTTAAAGGTAAGCCAGAGGAAAGAGAGTTATTAAGACAGTGGGCTAATGTAGTTGATTATGAATAAAAGTCATAGATTTATTGACAATTTAATAAATTATTTACAAGGTAGGATAAGAAATTCCTACCTTCTTTTTATTTGACTATATATTTTGAATAAACTATTATAGGATTAGGATTAAGTTACTAGTAGGCATAATACTACATTTTTAGCATGTTTACTACTTTATAAATGATTCTTTTTTTTGTTTTTAAACTAAGATCATAATATAAATTGTAATTTTATAAATAGTGCAATCATAAATTTTAATATTTTAGGAGAGGATGAAAAAATGTATATCAATTACAATTATTGGAAAGAACTACAACAATATTTACCAGAAAAAAATCGGATAACTGATAGTATATACCCTGTTGAAAAATTTATAAAAATAAAGGAGATGGAAATTCATTTAGATGAATACAATAATGAATCCAATACAACTGTTATAATTTTTCATGGGGTAGGAGGCAATGGTCGGTTATTATCATTTTTAGCAGTACCCTTATTTAAAGCAGGTTATAATGTTTTATGCCCTGATTTGCCAGGCTACGGCTTTACTAAGTATAATAAGGCATTAAGCTATTTGGACTGGATAGATGTTGGAAGCAAGATAGTTGAAGATGAATTAAAAAAATCAAAAAATGTTTTTGTTATTGGCTTAAGTGCAGGGGGTATGTTGGCTTATAATGTTGTATGTAAAAATCAAAATGTTAAAGGACTTATAATTACTAATTTACTTGATAATCGGGAAGAAGAAGTAAGGATATTTTCTGCAAAAAATAAGTTTCAGGCTAAATATGGTATCCGCTTATTAAATCTTCTTCCAAGATTTTTAACTAATTTTAAACTTCCAATTAAAATGGTTACTAATATGAATGCCATAGTAAATAACAAAGAGGTCTTAAAAGTTTTATTAAAAGATAGGTTAGGGGCAGGAAACAAGGTAAATTTAAATTTTTTACTATCTATGATGAACAGTGTTCCTTTAATTGAAGCAGAAGATTTTAAGAAAGTACCAGTTCTTATGCTTCATCCAGGAAATGATTTATGGACTCCTGTAAGAATAAGTGATTTATTCTTTGATAGAATTGCATCCAATAAGAATAGGGTAATTTTAGAAGGTGCAGGACATTTCCCTATAGAAGAAGGTGGATTATCTGAAATGGAAATGCAAATAAATAATTTTATTAAGGGATTATCATAATAATAGAATTAAAATTATTAATAAATGGAACAACTAATATAAATACTGTGTCTAAATATTAGAAATCAATTGGGGAGGAATAAAAGTGTATTATAGAAAAAAGATTTGGAGCTTATCGATATTTTTAATAATTGTTTTTTTATTTACTGCTTGTTCTAAATTTATACCCCAAAAAAAGGAAGGCGAGGATATTAAAAATCCAATAGACATTTCGGAAGAATTAAAAGAAGATCAAAAAGAAAATAAAGAACAAAAAAAGGATTTAACCAGAGAAGAGGCTATAGCAATAGAAAATGAATTTTTTTATAGGGTGCTTAATTTAGATACAATGCCAGGAACTAATGAAGTTGTGGATTTTAACAGCAAAGAAGAATTGCTTAATTATGTAATGGAAGTAGCCGGCAAGGACTTAGCAACTTTATTTGTGGATAATATTTATGAAGAACAAGCTGGTAAGTTATATCTTATTCCTAAGGGTGCCCCACCAAGGTTTTTAGTTGGATCACCATATGAATTTAATAAAATAGATGAAGATAGTTATGTAATTATTCAAGATGAAGAAAACGAGATGTATGGGCCTTACAGACTTACAATTGAATTTAAATATATTGATGGAAAATGGAAGATGACTGATAGAATATTTGAAGAAAGGATAATTGAAGGTAATAATGAAGAAATAATAGATTCAAAAACTGCAAAAACAATTATTAGTGACATAGCTAATAAGCTTATTTATGCACTAAGTGTTAAAGATGCTGATTCTATTGCAAAATATGTGCATCCTAAGAAGGGTGTGAGATTTACACCTTATACTAACGTTTCATTAGAAGATGATTTGGTATTTAGTAAAGAAGAGATGAAGACCTTTTTTGAAAATAAGAATATTTACAAATGGGGTTATTATGACGGTAGTGGGGAGGAAATTAATTTAACTCCCAGTGAATATTATGATATCTTTGTTTACTCAAAGGATTTTATTAATGCTCCTGAGATAGGGTATAACGAAGTATTAAGCATGGGAAATATGCTTGAAAATCAATTTGATGTATACGACAATCCTATAATAGTAGAGTATTATTTTTCTGGATTTAATCCTGAATATGAAGGATTGGACTGGCAAAGCTTAAGGCTTGTTTTTGAACAATATGAAGGTAATTGGAATTTAGTAGGAATAATTCACAATCAGTGGACAATTTAAGCATTGTTAAAGAATTTTATGGTACAAAATATGGAACAAATAAATATTTAGCATCGTCTAAGATATGAAATTTAATTTAAGGATGTGATAATAATGAAAGTTAATTTATCAAGCAAAACAGTTGTAGCAGGGATATTAACTACCTTTTTATTTGTTCCAAACCTTGTGAATGCTGCTGATTTAAAAGTTGTAGCAGACAATAATGTAGAAGTTATTCCTATAAGATATGAATACAGTCACTGGGCACAAGCTACTGTAGAAAATCTTACTAAAAATTATGATATAGGATTAGTATTTGAAAATAAGCACCTTAATGATTTTATTACAGTAGAAGATTTTAAGACACTTATTAAAAAAACCATAAATAATCACTATGAAGGAGTACCAGATTCAATTACAAGGGAAGCTGTTGTATATGAATTTGCAAAAATCTGGGCCCAAGAATTAAATGAAGACTTGGATATGATTCCAACTATAAAAATGCTTATTTACTCTGATACAGATAAGATTGATTCAAAGTATAATCATGGTATTACTGTAGCTTATATGAAAAATATAGCAAAAGGTAAAGGCATGGGTACGTTTGATCCTAAGGCAAAAGTAACTTATGGAGAGTTAGCAACTTTAATTAATAATACGATTACTGCAATAGAAGAAACTAAGTCAAATAATCAAAATATAAATGATGAAAGCTTTGAAACAAGGGGAAGTTATGAAATAAAAGATGAAGAAGTTATTCTTAATTTTGAATTAATCAATCATCATAGTAGTCCCAAAGATTTGATGTTTAGTTCAGGACAGCAATTTGAAATTTATATTGTTGACGAAGAAGGTAAAGAAGTTTACAGGTATTCTGAGGGTAAATTTTTTACAATGGCTCTTATCTACAAATCCATTAATTCGGGTGAATCTTTGACTTGGCAGGATAAATGGGATATGACTAATAAAGAAGGAGAAAAAGTTCAATCAGGAAAGTATAAAGCTATCATTAAGATATTGGGTCAGGAGATAGATAATAAAAGTACACTTAGCGAAGAAGAATCACCTAGTATAGATTTATCCTTTATGTCAGAAGAAAAGATTCAAGAAGTTGACAAGGATGAATTTACAACAATTATTGAAATCGATTTAATTTACTAGTGTTTTAGAATAAAAATATAAGTTATAAAAGAAAAAACGGAATAGCTTTTGCTATTCCGTTTTTTTATATAAAATAATATAGTAGTTTAATTTATCTTTTTAACGAATTTTTTAAGGATATGACGTGAACAAGCAGAAGCAATGGTGGCTTTATCAATGACTGTCAAAAAAAGCTCTTAAGTAATAGGCAGTTACTGTTATCCTAGTAAAATATAGATGGTTAAATATTAAAAAAATTTAGCGTTAACAACTTTTAAATAATTATAGTTATTATAAGAAAACCGTGATATAATATTAAAAATCAATATTAATGAAACAAATAATAAGCAATAAAGGTAAGGAGTATATATGAAAGCAAGATATGTAATTGATATGACTGAAGGAAATGAAGTATCTCTTATGATAAAATTTTCATTGCCAATGCTAATTGGTAATGTATTTCAACAATTATATAATATGGTTGACTCAATCATAGTAGGGAA
>JAAYRK010000018.1 GCA_012518815.1 Candidatus Epulonipiscium sp.
TAAGAACTGTAGTTAAAGTAATTTCTTGTTCGGAGTAATTTTGTCCAAAAAAGGGTTGCCAATCCATTCATTTAATAAATCCTCAAAATTCATAAATTGGTGGTTAACTATTCTTTCTTTAATAAAAGGATTTTCACTTTATTCTCCTTATACTTTAAATAATAAATTATTTATATGGATACCATATTAATATATTTAATATATTAAATATATTGCATACAAATATTAATCTCTATTAAATAAATCTCTAGTATAAACTTTATCAATTACGTCTTTTATCTCGTTTGAAATTCTATTTGACACAATAACATCAGAAATCTTTTTAAACTCATCCAATTCTCTAATTACTCTCGAATTATAAAAGCTATCTTCTTTAAGAGCAGGTTCATATACTACTACTTCAATTCCTTTTGCCTTAATTCGTTTCATTACACCTTGTATTGAAGAATGACGAAAATTGTCTGAGTCAGTTTTCATAGTAAGCCTATATATTCCAACAACCTTCGGTTTTCTTTTTAGGATCATTTCTGCTATATGATCTTTTCTTGTCCTGTTGGCATCAACAATCGCAGATATGATATTTTGTGGTACATCAGCATAATTAGCTAATAGTTGCTTTGTGTCCTTTGGCAAACAGTAACCACCATATCCAAAGGAAGGGTTATTGTAATGATTACCTATTCTGGGATCTAATCCTACTCCCTCAATAATTTGTCTTGTATCTAAACCTCTAATTTCAGCATATGAATCTAATTCATTGAAATAAGCAACTCTTAATGCTAGATAGGTATTTGCAAACAGTTTTATAGCTTCAGCTTCTGTAGAACCAGTAAATAATAATGGGATGTCTTCTTTAAGTGCTCCCTGTGCAAGTAATTTTGCAAAGAGCCTTGCTCTTTCAGATTCTTCTCCAATTACAATTCTTGATGGATATAAATTATCATACAGTGCCTTTCCTTCTCTTAAAAACTCTGGCGAAAATATAATATTTTCAGTTTTATATTTTTCTTTTATCTTTTTAGTATATCCAACTGGAACAGTTGATTTTATCACCATGACTGCGTTAGGATTTATTAAAAGTACACTTGAAATAACATCTTCTACTGTACTTGTGTCAAAATAATTCTTCTTAGGATCATAATCTGTTGGGGTTGCAATAACAACATAATCAGCATTCTTAAAGGCTAAAGTTTTATCTGTTGTTGCTACTAAATTTAATTCTTTAGTCTTAAGATATTCTTCTATCTCAGGATCAATAATTGGAGATTTTTTATTGTTAATCATATCTACCTTCTCTTTGTTAATATCAAATGCTATTACTTCATTGTGTTGTGCCAATAAAACAGCATTAGATAATCCAACATACCCGATTCCTGCAACAGCTATTCTCATATGTCATACCTCCTAGTTTTCTATCTAGTACTCTCAGCTTTTTCCCAAAATGGTTTTGCTTTGCCTGTAATTACTCTAAATACTCCAAACCACTGAGCAATAATTGTAACTGTGTAATAATAAATTAATGTTAAATACTTATTTTGTGATTTAGTAATAGCTTTTAACATTGCTAATAAATAAAACAATACTTGTCCGGTAAAGGAAAGCAAGTAAATCCATGACTCTTTAATAATTAAAGCATTTGTAATTAATAATATTAAATGAGAAATCCAAAGCAAATATCTACATGTTCTATGACCAAAATAAAAATAAGAAAACCACCTATACTTAAACACATTGAATATCCTGATATCTGGCAATATGTGTTTAAGAATGATTCGATTCATTCTAACCTTACGACTAAATTCATCTTCAATTACTTCACCTGCTTTTTCATATGCAACTGCGTCATGATTTGCTATTGCTCTTTTACCTTTCAAGGCATAATATATTGGCATTGAACTATCATGACACTCAATAGGATCAAAATCATAATAATCCTTTGTTCTACAAGCATATAAGGCTCCATTACCGGCTGTAATAGCTTGAATCCTCCCTTCAATGTCTCTTAATCTTAAATCCCTATCCCAGTAATTTGCCTCCGCATTACTAACATCACTAGACTCTGAATTTATAATAGCAAGCTTACCTGTAACATATGCGATATCTTCAGAAGTAAAAGCTGCCATTAATTCTTTAACAGAATTTTTATCCATCATCGAATTCGCATCTGTCATCACAAGATAGTCTGTCGTAACAGTTTTTTTCGCTTCATTTTGTGCATTTGTTTTACCCTTACGTGATTTGACTTCATAAAGTCTTATTTTATATTCTGGATAATCATTAATAAATTTCTTAACAATTTCATTAGTTTTATCTGTGCTATTATCCGAAGAAATCAAAAACTCAATTTTATCTTTTGGATAATCAAGTTTAACAATGTTATGAAGCTTTTCCAAGATTACTTTTTCTTCATTATGTGCTACAACCATTACCGTTACCGTTGGTTGGTGAGTATAATCTTTCTTAAGCTTTCTATTTTTATATGCTTTGCTAATTATATTTAGTGACAATGGATAGCCTACAATCGCCCAAAATATAATGAAAAAACTAAGATAAAATAATATTGTTAAAAATATTTTCATTATATTTCCCCTCTATTTTATTTATTTGTTTTAGCAGTAAAGTATTAAATTTTTCTAATATAGATAGATACTTTAACATTTGTTATTACTTCCCTTAAAAGGTTCCATCGTTACTGACGTTTCTGAACTTATGCCTTCTCTTTTTAAAACCTTTTTAATAGTCATAAAAACTATCTTACAATCTAAAATAAAGCTTACATGATCTACATACTCTATATCAAAATCAAATTTTTCCTCCCAGCTTATAGCATTCCTACCATTAACTTGTGCCCAGCCTGATAAGCCTGGCCTTACTTCGTGACGACGCTTTTGATGTTCATTATAAAGGGGCAAATACTGTACCAATAAAGGTCTGGGACCTATGATACTCATATCCCCTTTTAAAATATTAAATAGCTCTGGAAGTTCGTCTAAGGATGTTGACCTTAAGAACCTGCCAAATTTAGTTAACCTAATTTCATCAGGAAGTAATTCTCCTTTTTCATCTTTTTCATCTGTCATGCTTCTAAATTTATATAATGTAAATATTTTTTCGTTTAAACCAGGTCTTTTTTGTTTAAATATAATCGGACTGCCTAGTTTAATTCTCACTAGTAAGGCTATAATCAGTAAAACAGGACTTAAGAATATTATTGCAAAAAGAGCTAATATATAATCCATAGGTCTTTTTAGATAGTTACTATAAATGATACCTTTCTTTGGGAGTTGGGATGAGCTTTTTACTTTTTCATTTTTTTTACTCATTAATTCCACAACCTTTTTATTATATCACAAACTCTTTTTAAATCTTCATCTGTCATTTTTGTATCACTTGGAAGACATAAACCGTTATTAAATATTTCCTTGGAAACACCTTCACCTATATAATCATATTTTTCAAAGAAAGGCTGCATATGCATGGGTTTCCATATAGGCCTTGATTCAATATTTTCTGCTTCTAAAGCTTCTATAATTGTCAAAGGTCTTACTTTACTGTTTCTAAGCAAGATACAACTTAGCCAGAAATTAGGTTTGTTCCAATCATTAACTGGCATCATTTCTAAACCTTCAAGAATTCCTAATTCTTTTCTATAGTAGTCAAATATATATTTTTTCTTTTCTATTCTTTTATCTAATACTTTAAGCTGGCCTCTACCTATGCCTGCAACTATGTTACTCATACGGTAATTATAACCTAATTCACTGTGCTGGTAATGTCTTGCTGCATCCCTGGACTGGGTAGCCCAAAATCTTACCTTAGCTATTCTTTCTTCATTATTACTAACTAACATACCTCCGCCTGATGTAGTAATAATTTTGTTGCCGTTAAAGGAATAAATTCCATAATCTCCAAAAGTTCCTGTATGTTTACCTTTATATAAAGTGCCTAATGACTCAGCAGCATCTTCAATAAGGGTTACATTATGTTTTTTGCATAAATTTACTATCTCATCTATTTTTGCAGATAAACCGTAAAGATGAACTACTACTACAGCCTTTACATTTGGATATTTTTCAAAGGCTTCTTCTAATTTTTTAGGATCCATATTCCATGTTTGGTAGTCACTATCTATAAAAACTGGATTAGCATTTTGATAAATAATAGGATTAGCTGAAGCCGAAAATGTTAAGTCTTGACAAAATACGATATCCCCTTGGCTTACCCCTGCAGCCTTTAAAGCCATATGTATTGCTGCTGTTCCAGAAGATAGAGCTGCTGCTGATTTTATTTTCACCATTGCTGCCAGTTCTTTTTCAAATTCATCAACGTTTTTACCAAGAGGTGCTATCCTATTGGTATCAAATGCTTCTTGTATATATGCTTTTTCATAACCTTCATCGCTCATATGAGGAGATGAAAGATAAATTCTTTTAGACATAATTTACTCTCCTTTACATTGGCTACATATAAAACTTATATGTTATAGCTTAGTCTTTAAAACTACTAATTTGTTTTTTTACGGATTCTTCTATGGTAAATAAGTCAGCTACTTTCTTTCTCCCGTTAACACCTTTTTCTTTTGCCTCTCTGGGATTTTGCAGTAAGTATTCTAATGCTTTAACCAAGCTTTCTATATCTCCTTTTGGAACAAGAATACCACAAGTCTCATCTACTTCTTCTCTAGAGCCTCTTATATCTGTAGCCACTACCGGAAGTTCCATTGCCATTGCCTCAAGTAAAGATACTGGCATTCCTTCACGGTAAGAGGGAAGTACAAAAATATCCATTATGCTCAGTAATTCTGGTATGTCTTCCCTATGACCAGGCATAATAATGTCCTTTTCTAGTTTATTGTCGCAAATATATTGCTTAATTGTCTTTAGGGTTTCTTCGTCTCTTTCCCCTAATTCTGCAGAACCAACCAAAAGAAGCTGACAGGGAATCCTTTCTCTTACTTGTATAAAGGCTTCTATAAGTTCAAGAACACCTTTTTCTTTTATCATTCTTCCAACAAAACCAATAAGAGGTTTGTCTTGTATCTTTAAGTCTTTACGAAGACTGTTTTTCTTGTCTTGATTAATCCGGGCAGTATTAAATACTTCTATATCAACGCCGACACTATTAATATTTATTATTTTGTCAGCTGTTTTAATCTTGTGTTCTAATAAATAATCCTTATCTTCTTGATTCACAGTAAAAATAATATCTGTACAATATTTGCACATGAATTTTTCAATTTGAGTAAAAGGAAACTTCATATACAAACCGTGAATTGTATAGATTACTTTAGGCACACCTGTGATTTTTGCAGCTAGTCTTGTCAATATCGAAGCTATTGGAGTATGAGTATGAATTATATCTGGCTTTTCTTTTTTAAATAAGGATATTAATCCAAATAATGCTTTTAAATTAGCTATTGGAGAAAGGTTTCTTGGCATATTAATATTATGAACTATAAAACCTTCCTTTTTTATGCTCTTTGAATAACCTACATCTTGTGCTGCAACATGTAGATCAAAGCCAGATTTTTTTAATTCTTTCATCAACGGAAGAACAAATTTATAAATGGTGATATCAACTGCTGCTATTTCGATTACTTTTTTCATAATCATTACCTACTCACTCTTTATTTTTTGCAGGTGTAAATTGCCTTAAATGTTTCTAAAAAACTAAGCAGTTTATCCTTTTTATAAAGTCAACAATAATTATATCATATAGAACAAAAGGATAATAATATCCCTTGTTCATATTTTGAACATTGCTTGTATTTTAACCTTACACATTTTTATTGTCAATTATATTCTAGTTTTCCCTCTAATAAGAATACAAAAAAGAACTTACTCATTGCTAAGTTTTCTTATATAAATTCTGTTTACATTTAAATTATATATTTTATTAATTAATTTATATAAAGATGGTAGCTTTTCTATGGTTAAAAATAATACCATCATTATGATACATCCAAAAAATGCCCCTTTTCCATCTCTTATTACATCTTGTATTTGTGCCGCCCTTCCAGGAACAAAATATTGGTGAATTTCATCAGTAATAGCATATATGATTGTTAGTAACCAAGATATGACTCCTGTTTTAATTGCTTTTCCTACATAGCCATATATGGAAGCATATATAAGTATAGCCAAGCTTCCAAATAGTATAATATGGGCAGCCTTTCTAATTTTTCTTTGTAGAAACATAGACTGCATATTAGTTGTATCTAAGGCTTCTTCTTCATCTAAAATATTTGTCCTATCTAGTAGCCAAGCTGAATCTTGTATTGAAAGATCTCCTGGTCTTGAAGAAAAAACAAAAATTACTGTCATTAATAATAGAGTAATTACCCAAATTATTCTTCTAGTTAACATATAGACCTCCGTTAAATCTCTTTTGCAGGTACTCCTACTACAGTTTTTCCTTCTTCTATAGAACGAATTACTACTGCTCCTGCTCCAATTACAGCATTTTTTTCTACGATTAGGCCTTGTTTTATAAATGCTTTGCTTCCTATTTCTACTTCACTTTTTACTGTTACATTTCCTGATATATTAACACTCCAATATAAAGTAGAAAAATCTCCAATCTTTGAATCATGTCCTATGCCGCATTGAGGATTAATATGAACATAATCTCCTATTGTAATATTCGTTGTTATTACACAGTATGGACTTATTAATACCCCTTTACCAATTTTAACTTGAGGAGAAATATAAGAATTGGGGTGAATAACATTTATTGATTCAATATTATACTCTTGCATTTTATTAATTAATCTTCTTTTAATTGTTGGTTTAGCAACAGCACAAAAACCATATATTTTTTCGTAAGAATCAAATATATGATCTAATTCATTAAAATCTCCTAATACAGGTACATCATCAAATAATAAACCTTTCTTATTTGCATCACTGTCAACAAAACCCAAAAGCTCATAAGTTGGATTTATATTATTAATATCTTTGATATATTGTGCAACTTCCCTTCCTAAACCGCCAGCACCTACAACTAACAACTTTTTCATAAAATCACCTGCATTATATTTAAATTAAATAACTGATAAGATGTTGATATATGGAATATCATTTTGTTTTAGTTTTTCTTCTTTTTCCTCATTCCATATCAATAATATGTATTCTTCTTTTTTATTTATAAGTCCAATATCCTCAATTAACTGATATTGCATATCTAGTGTTCCAATAATATCCGATACAGACATCCGTAATATATTATAAACCTCATCTTGATTGCCGTACAGATATATCTTTTTGATTCCTTTTTGTTTTTGCTTTTCTAATATAACTCTTACTGCTCCTTGTATCCTTATAATATTTTCATAAGTCCTAACAATATATCGATA
>JAAYRK010000019.1 GCA_012518815.1 Candidatus Epulonipiscium sp.
AGGGATATACTATTGTATTCAAAATATATATTGGTTATTATTTGTGGAATAGCTTTATCAATTAATAATTATTTTTGACAAGAAAAAATATATGTAATATAATGATATAGTTTTAGTAGAATAATAATTTAAGGAGGATAATATGAAAAGAATTCAGATAACTTTTCTTCTGTTAATAATAGTAGTATTGGCAGTAGCATGTAACAATGGTACAGATAATAAGGCTAGTAGTCCTGAAAAAATTATAATTCAGGCACCTACAGCACCACCTACTTCTCCATTGGTTAAAATGGTAGAAGATAATATGTTAGGAGATAATGTGGAGTTTATTCTTTATAAGAATGTAGAAGAAGCTACTACAAGAATTGCTAGAGGAGAAGCAGATTTTACGGTTCTTCCTGTTAATGTTGCTTCAAAATTATATAATAAGGAAGCAGATGTAACATTAGTTAATGTTAACACATGGGGAATCCTTTATTTATTATCAAGAAATGGTGAGATAAAATCTTGGGATGATTTAAAAGGCAAAGAATTATTTGTAGGAGCTCAAGGTTCTAGTCCTGATGTTATAACTAGATATTTACTTAGCCAAAATGATATAGGAGACGATGATATTACTATATCTTATGGTAGTTCTCCTGAAATGCTTCAATGGGCGATTGCAGGAAAGGCTGATATTGTTGTATTGCCAGAACCTTTAGCAACACAGTGTCTTATGAAGGCTGAAAATATGGAAATATCTATGGATTATAGTGTGGAATGGGAAAAGATTAATGGAGAAGGCAGTAAGCTTGCTCAAACAGGAATCGTAGTAAGGACTTCTTTTGCTAATGAATATCCCGATGCTGTAGAAGATTTTCAAAATGCATATAAAACTGCTTTAGAAACAGTAGTAACTGATCCACAAGCAGTATCTTCATTAATAGAAGAAAAATTAGAAATACCTGCAGTTGTTTTTGAAAATTCTATGACAAGAACAAAGTTAGAATTTGTTACAGCACAAGATGCAAAGGCTGATGTAGAAGTATATCTTAATGCTTTAAATGAAGTATCAGGAGAAATGATAGGAGGAAAACTACCTGATGAAGGATTTTATTATAAGAAATAAGAAGATTTATCTTCTTATTTCTATTTTTATACTTTTATTAATATGGCAGATTTCTTCATTTTTTCTTAGTTCGTTAATTTTGCCGTCACCTATGGAAACAATAAAGGTCTTTTTGATGCTGGTTTCAAAGAAGGACTTTTGGGTGGATATCGTTGTTTCTTTTGGAAGGGGCTTATTAGGTTTCTTTCTTGCTATTTTAATTGGGACTCCTCTTGGTTTTCTAATGGGTATTAAGGAAGAATTGGAAGCCTTTTTTCATCCCTTATTAGTACTTACTCAAACGACTCCTACTATATCATGGCTTATTCTTGGATGGTTATGGTTTGGGACGGGAGATGGGGCAGCAGCTATTTTTATTATTTTTATTATTGTTATCCCTTTTATTATTGTAAATGTAATGAAAGGAACAAAACAGGTTGATAAATCTTTGATGGAGATGGCAGAAGTATTTAACTTTTCATTAAAAAAGAAAGTATTTCATATCTACATACCACAAATTTTTCCTTATTTTATGGCAGGCTGTTCTATTGCTAGCGGATTAACTTGGAAGGGAGTCGCTATGGCTGAATTACTGACAGCTAGAACTGGGATAGGGGCTGCCATGGGGCTTGCAAGAATTAATCTTGAAATAGGACAGGTTTTTGTTTGGACAGGAGTTCTTATTATTCTTGGTCATGGATTTAGCAGACTTTTTAAACATATAGAACTATCAGCTACAAAAAAATGGCGGTGATTTTGTGATAAAAAATATTTCAAAAAACTTTGGAGATGTAGTAGTTTTTAATGATTTTTCACTTGACATAAAGGAAGGAAAAATTTATTGTATAATGGGTCCTTCAGGTTGTGGAAAAACAACTCTTCTTAGAATGATTGCAAGGCTTGAGGGATATGATAAAGGAAATATTGATTTAGAAGGGAAGAAAACAAGTTTTATTTTTCAAGAGGCTAGATTGCTTCCTTGGGAAACGGTCAGAACTAATATAGAATTGGTATGCAGCCATAAGGAAGCAAAAAAAATAGATAAGTATCTAGAAGCTATGGAACTGAAAGATTATGCTTTTTCTTATCCCAAAGAATTAAGCGGGGGAATGAAACAAAGAGTATCAATGATTAGGGCCTTTTTATATCCCCATGATATTTTATTGATGGATGAGCCTTTTCAAGCTATTGATATAAAATTAAAAGAAAAGCTATATCTTGAGGTATATAATCTACATAAAGAAGTTAATAATACGATTATAGCTATAACTCATGATATTGAAGAAGCTTTATTTTTAGCTGATGAAATAATCGTATTGTCGCAAAAACCTACAGAGATTATTTATCAAGTGTCTTTAAATATTCAAAGAGAAGATAGGGATTCTAATAATGAAGAGATTATAAAAATTAAAAATAATATTACTAAATTTTTATATCATGCCTCCATCTAAACTTATTATTTGGCCAGTCATATAGTTTGCTTTATCAGAGGCAAGATAAATACATAAATTAGCAACATCTTTTGAGCTTCCCATTTTCATTAAAGGAATTTGGTCAAGAAGTTCATTTTTTTCTTCCATACTAAGCCAAGAGTTCATATCCGTATCGATTAGTCCACAGGCTATAGCATTTACTCTTATATTAGAAGGAGCTAATTCTTTTGCCAGGGCTTTTGTAAAACTATTAACTCCGCCCTTTGAGGCTGAATAAGCTACTTCACAGGATGCCCCAGTAATTCCCCAAATAGAAGAAATATTGATGATATTGCCCCCATGATTTCTAATCATTGGCGGTAAGGCCAAATGAGTGCAATTATATACTGAATTTAGATTAACATCAATTATTCTTTTCCACTGGGAGGCTGTGGTTTCTGTGAATAAACCTATATGAGAAATCCCTGCATTGTTGATAAGTATATCGATTTGTTCAAAATCATTGTAGATGCTTTCAAACATAGATGAAACAAAATTATAATCCGATACGTCTCCTAAGAAGGAGAAACATTTAGTTCCCATTTCTTCAATTTCTTTTTTTACAGCTTCTAGTTTGTCCTTGTTTTTTAAACTATTAAGTATAAGAGTTGCTCCCTTTTTAGCAAAAGCTAGGGCAATTTCTTTACCTATTCCCCTTGAAGCACCAGTAACTAATACAACTTTTCTCTTAAAATCCATGTTCTCACCTTTTATAATAAATAATATAGACTAATAATAAAATTTTATAATTGTTGATTTTAGATTATTATAACTAGATTAATTTATATTATCAATCTTTATAAATTAAGCAATTAAAGTATCGAATAATATTTAATAAAAAATTAAGGAATTTTGATAATAAAATATTATAGTTTTGTTGCATGTTTGTAATAAATATATGATAATATAAAGAATGGTATTAAGAGGTGTAATAATATGGGAAATCTGTTTTGGGAAAATGGAAAAAATACAAAAAAAATATTACTGATTTTAAGCTTAATACTAGTTGTAATAGCACTAACGATTATTATCTCAAATGCTATTGTTAAGTGGGCAACAGCTTCAGATAATGTAATTGATTTCCTAGGGGGAAATAGTTCTTCCAATGATATTGTAGCTACAGCAGAAAATACAGAAGAAGAACAAGAAGAAGAAGGTGAAGTCGAAAAAATATCTGCAGTTATTATTGGTTTAGATGAATCAGAAAGATTAGCTGATGTAATTATGGTGATGCAATTTAATCCCGAAGATAATTCTTTTAAATGTGTTTCAATACCTAGGGACTTATATATTGATTTTTATGACAGCAAATTTTTTTCCATTAAAAATGAAAACAATGTAAATGTTAGATATTGTAAATTAACAGAAGTATATCAAAACAGCAAAGAAGAAAAAGAAGGGTTAAAAGCAATTAAGGAAATAGCTGAAGAAATAGTAGGCATTCAAATTGATTATTATGTTAAGGTAGATTTAGATGGTTTTAAGGCTATTGTAGATTTAATAGGTGGTATTGAGGTTGATATCCCAAGAAATATGATATATCATGACTGGTCACAAGACTTTCATGTTCATTTAGAAGCTGGACTACAAACATTAGATAGTGAAAAAGCTGAGCAATTAGTTAGATACCGTCATGGATATGTTGATGGAGATTTGGGAAGAATTAGAATGCAGCAAGCTGTTTTAAAATCTTTATGTACAAAAATCTTAGAAATAAGAAATCCTATAGAAATTTTTTCCTTAGTCAAAGAAGGATATAAATATATTGAAACAGATTTTTCTTTATTGGGTGGTATGAAATACATAGAATATGTAGTAGATCTTGATATAGATAATATTTTTCAAGAAGAATACATGGTAACAATACCGACATATGGAGAAAAGATAGACGGTTTATGGTATGAAATGCAAGACGAGTATAAAACAAAAGAAATATTGGATGAATTATTTAATAAAGAGGATTATGATTAATTTGAAAGAATATGGAGTGAAAAAAGATGTCTAGAAAAAGTAATAAAAACAATAAAAAAGGAAAGTATTACTTGGTAAAAAGATTTTTTTCTATTGTTTTTTTATTTGTTTTTTCTTTTATAGTTCTTGCCAGTATAGGTACTGCAGGATATTTGCATTTTAATAAAGATAAGTTAGCTAGAAATGAGAATAATAACAAGAGTGAAGAAAAAGGCGGAATTATGGACTTTTTTAATAAAAAGTCTAAAAAAATAAGAACCAATGTAGCTATTTTTGGAGTTGATGAAGATGAAATAAGGACTGATGTAATAATAGTTGCTACTTTTAATAGTGAAACAAGTAAGATTGATCTTGTTTCTATTCCAAGGGATACTAGAGTATTTTTAACTGATGCCACTCTTCAAGAGATGAGAAGTAGAAAATATTACGTTCCTGACACATGTAAGATTAATGAAGTTCATGCCTATGCCGGTAAAGAAAAAGCAAATGAGTATTCTGTAAAAGAAGTAGAAAGATTGCTTGGTATAAAAATCGATTATTATGTAAAGATGAATCTGGAAGGCTTTCGTAAAATTGTAGATGAGATGGGTGGAGTCGAAATAGACTTACCTAGGGATTTTTATTATGTTGATAATTCTGGTGGTTTATACATTAATTTAAAAGCAGGCAAACAAACTTTAAATGGTGCCCAAGCTGAGCAATTAGTTCGCTGGAGAAAAGACAACAGGGGAGGAGGCTATGGAGATCTAGGCAGAATTAATACCCAGCAGCTATTTCTAAAGGCTTTTGCAAAACAAGCATTAAGTCCTAAAAATATCGTTAATGCTCCTTCAATTATTAAAACTCTATTTAAATATGTTGAAACGGATGTAAATTTAAATGATGCACTTAATTATGTTAAATATTTAAATGATATTGACTTAGATAATATAAATATGACTACTATTCCTGGAGATGCCAGGATGATAGGAGGAATATCTTATTTTATCCATGATGAAGAAGGAACAAGAGAATTAGTAGATGAGATATTTTTTAGTGACGATAAAAGAGAAAATGAAGAGGAAGGAGCTAGTGGAAGCGTAATTAGTAGTAAGGATGCCCGAATAGAAGTATTAAATGGAGGCTCAGTTTCTGGTCTAGCTCAAAAAACCAGCGATAAATTAAAAAATGAAGGCTATAATGTTGTTTCGATAGGAAACTTTGGAGGAACCAGAGAAGAAGCTACAAGAATAATTGTAAGCAAAAAAGGTATGGGAGAAGATCTAAAAGAGTTTTTTGCAGAGAGTACAATTATTGTTGATGATTCAATATCAGATAAAGATATAGATATTCAAATTATATTGGGATTAAGTGAAAAATAATTTATGCAATGAAACTGTATTATTTTAATACAGTTTTCTATTAGATATCAGATGTATAGGGGTGAATTAAATGAAGCTAAGGACTAATAGGATATTATCTGTAATAGTTGCATTGTTGATTCTTATAAGTGGAAGTTTCCCGCATTTTAGTGAAGCCTCTACTACAACTAATGTATTATATAAAGAAGTTCAGGAAGAAGAACTTCGCAGAGGGGTTTCTTATATTAAGGATAGAAGACTAACTGCAGCTGGATGGTTAGATACTCATATTTTAAAAGTAGATTTGACTAATCCTGATTTAAGAATTGGAGTTTTGGAGTCTACTAATAATTATAATATGAAAGAAAAGACTACTGACTTAGTTAGGTATAATGGTGCCATTGCAGGAATAAATGGTGACTTTTTTGATACTTCAAAAAATCCAACTGCCTCTTTGGGTATAGTTGCCCGAGAAGGCAAACTAGTATCAGCATATAATAATGTAAATGTTGATGAAAATAAATGGACAACCTTTTTTATGGATAAAGAAGGTAATCCTTTTATAGACTACTGTAGAATTACAATGAAGTTTTATAATGAAAATGGAGTCTATATAGGTATATCTGGTATTAACAAAATAACTAGTTTTAAATATGCAGTATATCTTGATAGAAACGCCTATAGATCTACTGCAGAAATTGATAGTCGTCATGCAAATTTATATAAAATTGTTGTGGTAAATGATGTGGTTTCATATATTTCAAAACAGGGTGAAGTTGTAGAAGTTCCTGAAAATGGATATGTAATTGTAATGGATGAACCTACAGCAGTATTAAAAAGAGCGGAGTTTAAAGTAGGGCAAAAGGTATATTTTGATCTTCAAACCTCAGTAGATATGAGTAAAGTTCAAATGGCTCTAGGAGGAGCAGGTAAAATAGTTGACAGAGGAACTGTTCCTGTTAATCCCGGACATTTAGTATCAGCTAGTGGAAGAAATCCTAGGAGTGCTTTGGGAATTTCTCAGGATGGAAAAACATTATATTTGATAGCTGTTGACGGTAGAAGTCATAGTGTAGGAGCAACTCATAGTGAAATGACATCCTTGCTTTTAGGGTATGGAATATATGATGCAATCCACCTAGATGGCGGTGGCTCAACTACTATTGCTGCAAAGCCAATGGGAAAAAACGATGTAGTTCTTTTAAATAAGCCTTCAGATGGTTCAGAAAGAAAAGTAGTTAATGCTCTTGGTGTCTTCTCAGATGCACCTGTAGGTGAACTTGTAGGCATTAAAATCACTCCAAATTATGATAGAGTATTTCAAGATATTCCTGTTACTTTGGATATAGTAGGATATGATAAAAATCTAAATCCTATTCCTATTGCTTTAAATGAAATAAAATGGAGCGTAGATAATATACAAGGTTATTTTTCAAACAATGTATTTGTTCCTCAATCTCCTGGAGAAGGAACTATTACCGCACAAGTGGGGGATATAAAAGGAACTGCTTTATTGACTTGTATGGGAACTCCTAAAGCTTTAAAAGCTCATCCTGAAGCTATTAAAGTTAAACCAGGAGAAAGTGTTGATTTATGGGCTGCTGGTTTAGATGAAGAAGGATATAAAGCTGCTATTGATGTTAGTAAAGTTATATGGAAAGTAGATCCTTCTTTAGGTACAATCGTAAATAGAAAGTTTACTGCAGCTAATGTTACTGCAGAGGGCATAATAGAAGGTTTTTATGGAGATATAAAGCTTGTTATTCCTGTTGCAATAGGTGAAAAGGTAACTCCTTTAGAATCTTTTGAAACTGATAGGACTTTAGAATGGTCAGGTTACCCTGCTGATGTTACTGGAGAAATAACTAAAGATACTGAAATCAAATATGAAGGCAGTCAATCTTTAAAGATGACCTATTCTTTTAAAAACAATCCTAATGTAACACAAGCTGCTTATATTAATTTTAAAGAGCCTATAGTTATAAACAATAATGCTAAAGGAATAGGAATCTGGGTTTATGGTGACAATTCATTGGATTGGTTAAGAGGAAGCCTAAAAGATGCAAAAGGTCAGGAACATCTTATTGATTTTGCTAAGCAAATTAACTGGCCAGGTTGGAAGTATGTTCAAGCAACTGTTCCTAGTGCTGCTTCTTATCCAATTTCCTTAGAAAAAGTATATACGGTTACACTAAATAATTCAGAAGAAAGGGAAAATACTATATATATTGACCATATTTCTGTTATTTCTTCACCTGAAATAAGCAAAGAAAATATGCTTAAGTTTACAAATTTAAAGGATAAACATGAAAAAGCTTTAGATAATATCTCTTCTGTAAATAGTATTGATATTACAGTTTTTGGAGCTAGCCAAACTAGTTTTGAAGAAGAAATTAAAAAAGATATTGTTAATCAAATGAATGATAAGGCTTCCTTTAGTATTTACATGGGGACTGCTATAAAAGATTCTGATATAAAAGTTCCTTATGTTAGATATAAAAATGATTATGAAGCACACAACCTAGAGAATACGAGAATTATTCAGCTTAATGTTGCCAATGGAGGATTAAGAGCAGCAAATCCTGAACAATGGAAGTGGCTTCAAAATGATTTGACTACAAGTAAAGAAAACATTTTGATTATTATGGATAAAAATCCTCTTAATGGGGAAGGTTTTTCAGATTCTATGGAAGCTGAATTATTCCATAAACTATTAAGAGAGCAAAAAGAAAATAATAATAAAAATGTTTTTGTAATAAGTTCTGGTCAAAATAATAAAGTACAAATTGTTGAGGGAGTACGTTATATCAGTATAAGCAGTTCTGACTTGTCAGTTTTACGATTTAGATTAAATGATTCTGAAATTGCTTATGAGTTTAAGCCTATTTATAATTAATGGATTGTTAGGAGGAGGCCCTTATGATAAAAAAACTAAATCATTCCATTTTGATTATTACATTAATTATTGTTTTTGGGATTGTTATAGGAACAGGGGAGGTAATGGGAGTTGCTCCTGGTAGCAATCAAGATCCTTTAGTTTCAAAAAGTTATGTAGATTCTCGTATAGAAGCAGTTATGGATTTAATAGGCAAGCTTTCATCTAACAATGATACATCAACATCTGATTCTTTAATGACTTATGAAGTTGTTGAAGTAGCTGCAGGGAAAAGTTTAATAGGATATCAAGGTACAGAAATTATTTTAAGGGGCGGAAAAGGTTTAGCAATTACTGCTCCTTTAGGAGGCCTTCAGGATATGACTGAAGGAACAGATATTTTAAGCGGCCAAGATATTCCTAAATACCATCTTATAATTATTCCAAGAGATGATGGCAGGGGGATCTATGTAGAAAGTGATGCTGTGTTTATGGTTAGAGGGAAATATGAGATAATGCCATTAGATTAAGATAGACGAGAAAATCTAGGAGGAACTCTATGAAAAGATTTAAAAGCACAATTCCTGTTTTTATAATTATTATATCTTTGATTTTATCAGGAATTCAGGGAGTTAGCCGCTTAAGGGTGGAGCAAAGTAAAAAAGATGTGCAATTATTAGTTGCCTACAATGATATCAAAAAGGCTTCTGAAATATATGGTAAGTCTTTTGAAGAAATCCTAATCAGCCTAAAAGAATTAGGTGTAGGAGGAGTATTAGTAAAAGAGCAAACAATAAAAAGTGAAACCAGAGGCAATATGGCTAGCTGGGAAGAACAAGGAAGGGTAAGCGTTTTTACAGGTTCAGAGTTAATGCTTCTTGAGACAATGGCTGGAATGGATTCTGATAAAATAAATCCTGTTCATTATTATTTATGGATTCCTGACGAAAAAATCCGAAACAATATCCAAAAGCATATTGAATATAAATTAGGTGAAGCTAATTTAGTAGAAATTAATAATCAACTTTTCTTAGATGCAGGTTATTCTGCAAATGATATCTTTGTTCTTGGGACAGGCTATCCTATGGAGGACTTAGAAATCATTGCAAGTCAAGGATTATTTGTCTCTCCTCAGATAAGACACTGGCCTAAGGCTAATGAGGATTCTTTAGAATTTGTCCTAAATGATATAAAAAACATTCCTAATTTAGGGACTGTTTATTTCAATGATGCCACAATACCTGGCTATAGTACATCCATAATGAAAGACTTTGCAAAAAGTCATAAAGTAGGGATTGTAGAATTTTTTTCAGAAAAGCAAAAAGGACTTTATTCTCTTCTTCGTAATGCTGCAAATAGTGGAGGTAATTATAATTCCATAAGACTTCATACTTTAGCTGATGGAGAAGTATCTAGTCTTACTCCTAGTCGGGTAATTGATAGATACCTTTTAGCTTCTACAGAAAGGAATATAAAAGCCTTACTAATAAAAATGCCTGTTACTGATCAAGCAGATAAGGACTTTGAAGATTGGTATAGAATAATTGATAGCATTCATAAAGGCTTGACAGAAGAAGGTTATAGGGTTACTACAGTTCCAGAGCCTATTAATTTGCCTAGACCTAATTCATTGCTTATTTGGACAATAGGTTTGGGACCAATATTTTTGATTCTTTTATTTGGGAAATGGATTGATAAAGAAAAATGGGCTTGGCTTTTTGCTGCAGGAGCTTTAGTGATTTGGACGGGTCTTCTAATTATACGACCAGTATTAGCAAGACAGTTGATGGCCTTAGCAGCTGCAATATTTTATCCTACATGGGCAGTTATATACTGTATGTCAGAGAAGAAAAAATCATGGCAAGAAGTATTATTAACTTTTATTAAAGTATGCCTGATGTCTTTTGGTGGGGCATTAACTATTGTAGGGCTTTTGTCAGAAACTTCTTTTGTTCTAACTATAGACCTGTTTAGAGGAGCAAAAGTTGCACATATTATTCCTCTTATTTTGGTACCAATATTAATTGAGTACAAAAGAGGAAATTTAAAAGCAAAGAAAATTAAGGAATTATCTTTTAGTCCTGTTACTTATTTGACTATTTTAATCTTTGCCATAATAGCTGTTGCGTTAATTATTTATATATCAAGAACAGGCAATGAAGGTCCTACATCAGTTTATGAAACAATGATTAGAAATTTATTAGATAAGATTCTTGGGGTACGTCCCAGAACGAAAGAGTTTTTAATAGGACATCCTTTAATGCTTGCATTATTGTATTATGGATATAAGGATCAATATGCTCCTTTGCTATTAGGTGCTGTAATAGGGCAAATATCCATAGTCAATACTTATGCACATATTCATACGCCAATAATGGTTTCGCTTATTAGAACTTTCCATGGAATTTGGATTGGATTAGTTGGAGGAATAGTCCTTATATATATTACTAAACAGTTGGCAAAACTAGGGAGAAGATGGGGCCTATGGGAAGCATAGTTTTATCAGGATATTATGGTTTTAATAATGCAGGAGATGAAGCGGTGTTATATGCCATAATAAATACCCTAAAAGATGAACTAAAAGACATAGACATTACAGTTTTATCTAATTCTCCAGAAGATACTGCAAAAAAATATAATGTTAAAGCAATTAATAGATGGAGTTTTAGAGAGGTTGTAAGAGCTATAAAAAAATCCGACTTATTAATTAGTGGGGGAGGCAGCCTTCTTCAAGATATAACTAGCTGGAAAAGTATACTTTATTATCTTTTTATTATCCTTATTGCAAAAATTTTTCGTAAAAAGGTAGTCATATATTCTCAAGGAATTGGACCAGTTTCTATGAAATTTAATCGTATTTTAATTAAATGGATTATTAATAAAACAGATTATATTTCTGTTAGAGACGAAGAATCCAAAGAAGAACTAAAAGAATTAGGAATTAAAAAGGATATAGAAGTTGTTCCGGACCCTGTTATGGCTATTACTCTTAGCCCTGAACAAGAAGAAATAGCAAACAAATTTCTTCCTGGTAAAGAAAACAAGAAAAGATTAGGGGTATATCTAAGAGATTGGGAAGTTGATTCTTCTTTTTATAAAAAGATAATAAATGTATTAAAGTGGGCTTTAAATGAAGAATGGCAGATTGTATTTGTACCAATGCATCATCCAGAGGATATCAAGATGGCTAAGGAACTAAGCAAGGATATCCCATCATCAATTGTTTATGAAGGAGATAATTCACCAATAAATATCTTATCTTTGACAAATACAATGGATTATATTATTTCAATGAGACTACATGGTTTAATAATGTCTTCTATAAGAAAAGTTCCTTTTATAGGACTTTCATATGATCCTAAGGTAGATAGATTTATTCAAAATATTAATGTTGGTAAAGTATTTGATATCCATGATTTTGATGAAAATGAAATAATTAAGGAATTAAAAGATATTTATAATAAAAAACAAGAAATAAATGAAATAATATCATCATTAGAAAAAGAAATTCAAAATGATTGTAAAAGACCAGCAAAATATATAGCAAAAATATTAAACAATAATTAATGAATCTATGGAGGGAAATATGAAAAGGAATAAATTTAGGTGGTTAACTTTATTGTTAATTACGCAATTTGTTATAGCAAGTTTTTTACCAGTTTATGCAGAAGAAAATGTAGAAAACAAACCAATTCAAATCTATGTTAATGATGTTCAGATTGAATTGTCAACAGAACCTATCAGTAAGAATGGCACGATTTTAATTCCTTTAAGATCATTATTAGAAAGTCTTAACATGAATGTTCAATGGAATAGTGAAGAACAAAAAATCAATATTTATAAAAACAATTTAGAAGTGGAGTTAAAAATAAATTCTTCAACAGCTTTAGTAAATGGGGAAGAAGTAAAATTAAGTCATCCTCCTATACTGGAAAAAAGCATAGTATATATTCCATTACGCTTTATTAGTGAAGTAGTTGGTGGAACTGCTTCATGGGATGGTGTAAATAAGGTTATTAACATTTACATCCCTGTTGAAGAAAAACCCCAGCAAACAAGCATTGTGAAAAATGGAAAGACTATTTATACTAACGAAGAAGTTGTGGTTAAAGATGATGTTGTTTTTATACCTGTTAATAAATTATCTGAAATAATAGGTATAAAAGCTAATGTTTCACAGGACCTAAAAAGTGTATCAATAGTAAAAGATGGAGATTCATTAGTTCTAGAAGCGGGTTCTAATCTAGCAGTTATTAATCAAGTAACTGTTGAGACAGATTTTAAACCATTTGTACATAATAATAAACTTTTTGTTCCTTCACAATTTGTTGGAGACCTTTTTGGCTTTACTGTTACTTGGAATGATGAAACAAGACAGCTATTCTTTTATTCAAGAGCTTCAATGTTTGATTTGGAAATAATTAAGAAGTACCCTGCAGTTACAAATATTCCTCAGCTTGTTCCTGAAGAAAATGTTATGCCTATAGAAGGAAGAAGATTATTAGTAAGTGATAATCCAGAAACATTAGATAATCTTTCTTTTCCTAATTATGAAGCAGTTTTGTGGTCTGACAGGGTTCAAAGTGATGAAGATAAGATAGATTACCGTACATATGCATATCATGTTAATAAGACAGGAAATACAATCAAATTAGGAATTAATATTACTAATTATTCCGATACAAACGAGATAGAAATAGTAGATTTAAGGGGAAGCGGTAAAGAAAGCTCTGATGGATGGTCAATTATTGACGTGGGTGTTAAAATTGCAGAATTAAGCATTAGTGATAAGCTTCCGGCGATTGATTTAAATAATACAGTTGTAGGAAAAGGCGAAAGCATCACTTTGGATTACTTTTTTGCTAATCATGAACATCTTATAAGTTTTCTTCATGAATTTAGTGTTGAAAAGAAAAGTGGTACTGGTCCTTTAGATTACGAACTAAGAATTGTAGCATGTAAGGATAAATCAAGTGATTTATCAAGAATTCACGGTCCACTGTTAAAAGCAAATGACGTTCATCCCAGAGGAACTTGGAATTATTCAGAAATATATGCAGAATTGCCTGTATATAAAGTAGGAGACAAGGATTATTCTTATAGTATTTCAAATGGTTTTACAGATCATTGGTTTTCAGCAGAAAATAGTTTTGAACAGGATAAAGGTACAAGAGACAACAAAGGACATTTTGGAGTAAAGTATAGAGTGAAAATTCCAATTGAAAACAAAGATGAAAAGCCAAGAAAGCTTCTAATAAGATTAAATCCAAGAGGTGGCTTATATGCAGGAGCAGTTAGGACTCCTGGGGGTGATTACATAATTACACCAATGAATGCTTTTTATGAAGTGTCTAACATGATGGAATATACAGTTGAAGAAGATAAAGACGAGCTTGAATTTGTTATTATGCATGCTGGTGGAGGACATCTTCCTGTATCCATTAATATCCTCACAATATATACCCTTGAAGATGTTATAAAAAAATAATTAATTTTACATAGTATTTATAAATAAAGATATTAGGTTATGGAAATAGTTATTTATTCCATAACCTTTATATCTTTAAATTAAAACAATGGATTTTTATTAGAAATTTTGTTACAATAACTTGGGATTCTAATAGTCATTAAGGATGTGAAAAGATGCTATTTTCTAGTGTTGTCTTTATTTTTTTCTTTTTACCAGCAGTTTTATTTATGTATTATGTTCCCTTTAGAAATAGTATAAAATTAAAAAATATACTTTTGCTTTTTGCTAGTTTAGGATTTTATGCATGGGGAGAACCTGTATTTGTCTTAATTATGATTTTTTCAATTATTTTTAATTGGTTTTTTGGTTTGTTGGTGGACAAATATAGGGAAGATAAGTTTAAATCCAGATTAGTTATAAGCTTGATGGTTGTATTTAATTTAACTATTATATTTATTTTCAAGTATTTAATGTTTACTTTAGAAAATATTAATTATTTCTTTAAGACAAATATTATTGTGCCTAATATTGCTTTGCCTATTGGGATATCATTTTTTACATTTCAAAACATGTCATATGTAATAGATGTTTATAGAAAAGATGGAGAAGTGCAAAAGAATCCTTTATATGTAGGACTTTATATTTCATTTTTTCCTCAACTTATTGCAGGTCCTATAGTAAGATATCAAACAATAGCAGAAGAAGTCAATCATAGAAAAGAAAACATAGAGGATTTTTCACAAGGTGTATGCAGATTTATTACAGGTCTAGGTAAAAAGGTTCTCCTTGCAAATAATATGGCACTTATAGCAGACAAGGCCTTTGCAATGGGAACAGATTCACTTTCTGTAAGTTTTGCATGGCTAGGAGTTATAGCATATGCTTTTCAAATATTTTTTGATTTTAGCGGTTATTCTGATATGGCTATAGGCTTGGGTAGAATGTTTGGCTTCCATTTCTTAGAGAACTTTAATTATCCATACATATCAAGATCTATTTCAGAGTTCTGGCGTAGATGGCACATATCGCTATCAACTTGGTTTAGAGATTATGTTTACTTTCCTCTTGGCGGAAGTAGGGTAAAAACTAAAAAAAGATTAGTGTTTAATTTATTTGTTGTATGGTCATTAACAGGAGTATGGCACGGAGCAAATTGGACATTTATATTATGGGGATTTTTATATTTTGTTCTCATTTCCTTTGAAAAACTTGTTAATTTTAAAGACAGATTTGGAAAGTATAATGTATTAACGTATATTTATACAATGTTTTTTGTTTTAATGGGTTGGGTATTATTTAGAGCTGATAATATCAGCCATGCAACTGAATATATAAAAGTAATGCTTGGATTTAAAGGGACTTCTATATTTGATAATTTAACAATACTTTATTTTAATGAATACAAATACTTTTTATTGTTTTCAGCACTCTGTTCTGTTCCTATAATAAAATGGTTATCAACAAAAATTAAAAATAAAAATAAATTATATTCCTTTGGCTATGTAGCCTCCTATTTAATTATTTTTATCTTATCTATTTCTTATATAATAAAAGGTACATATAATCCATTTATATATTTTAATTTTTAATTCTTAATTCTTCTGTACATATTAAGGAGATGTATAAAATGAAATTACTAAAAAGATTAGAAGTTGATAAAAATCTTAAGCAATACTTAATAGCTGTAATTTTTATTCTTGCAATTTTTAGCTTTGGAGTTTCAACCACTTTAACAAAAGGGTCTGATATTAAGCAAAGAGTTATTACAGCTTATAAAAATGGACGTGCAAATAGTTTATCTGCCAATCAATTATTAAAGGGAGTTATTAATGAATTTGAATCTAGTGTTAATCAAAATTTCTATAAGAGATTGGCTTTCGTTGATATATTTGGTGGATTTCAAAGGCTGTTGGGTAAAAATGTTGTAAACGATGCTGATGCAGTAAATAGTACAGTTTACAAGATGAAAAATGGACAGCTTACTCTTTCTAGTTATCCAAGAGATCTTACTTCAACAGCAAAAAATGTTGTTGCATTAAAAAAATACTTAGAAAGCAAATCTACTGAGTTTATTTATGTACAAGCACCTCATAAAGTGTCAAAATACGATAATCAACTTCCCGTAGGTCTAGAGGATTATAATAATGTTAAGGCAGATGAAATGCTTGAATTATTAAAAGAAGCTAATATAAGAACTATTGACTTAAGAGAAGAAATTCAAAAGGATAATATTGTTCATGAAGATATGTTTTATATAACTGACCATCACTGGAAAACTCCTGCTGCTTTTTGGGGCTATTGTAAAGTAATTGAGTATATTGATAAGAATTTAGATATACCTGTATCCAATGTGGATGTTACTACTGATTTGAATAATTATTTTGTGGAAGAATATAAAGATTGTTTCTTAGGCTCTCAAGGACGAAGAGTAGGGAAGTTATATGCAGGAGTAGATGATTATACTTTTATTCATCCTAATTTTGATACAAGTTATGAAATGGTGTATCATTATAGTCACAGTACAACTAAAGAATTTACAGGTTCTTTTTATGATGTAATGGTTAAAGAAGAATATTTAGACATGACTGCCCCAGCTTCAACAAACAGATATGCAGCATATTTAGGAGGGGATTATCCCTTATTAGTAATTGAAAATAAAATGATTGATGAGGGTAGAATTTTAATTGTTCAAGATTCCTTTGGTTTACCTTTTTCACCCTTTATGTCATTAAATTTTGCTTATACAGAGGTTTTTGATTTAAGACATTATAAGGATAAAACTTTAATGGAGTATTTAGAGGAAAATGAATTTGATTTAGTTTTATTCCTTCAAAATGCAAATAATTATGAACAAAATCAAGATGGAGAATAAATTTTGTTTATTATTGCTAGTTGTTAAATTAATGGAGGCTAAAATATGCTTAATAGAATAAATATCATGAATGTTCCTATTGATGTTGTGACAATGGATGAGGCAGTTTCAAAGCTTATGAGCTTTTTGAAAACTGAACAATGTCATGCAGTATTTACACCAAATCCTGAGATAATTATGGAAGCTCAAGACAATAAAGAATTAATGAAAGCACTAAATAATGCTTCTTTAGTTGTTCCTGACGGAATAGGTGTTGTATTGGCTTCAAGAATACTAAAAGGACCAAGCCTTCCTGAAAGAGTAGCAGGTTATGATTTAGTCCAAAATTTATTTAAATCTGCTGCTAAAACAGATTATACTTTTTATTTTTTAGGCGGAGAAGTTGGGATAGCTGATAAGGCGGCTAAAAAGATGGAAGAAAAATATAAAGGCCTAAAGATAGTTGGAAGACAGCATGGTTATTTTAAAGATGAGAAAGAAATAATTAAGAAGATTCAAGCTGTTAAGCCCGACGTTTTACTAGTTGGGTTAGGGGCTCCAAAACAAGAAATATTAATTGATAAGTATAAAGATATTTTGCCTGCTAAATTATGTATTGGTGTTGGAGGAAGTTTTGATGTTATGGCTGGGAAGGTGAAAAGAGCTCCTGTTATATTTCAAAAATTAGCTTTGGAATGGTTTTACAGACTTATTAGTCAACCCACAAGAATTAAGAGAATGATAAGGCTTCCTATATTTTTATGGAATATATTAAGAATTTCTGTTAATAATAAAAAGAAATAATTTTTAAATTATTTCTTTTTATTATTTGTTATTTTAGTATACTAGAAAACTGTTTGGAAGATATTTGTAACTAAAATTTTTAAGGAAGGTATTATAATGCAAGGATTACTTAAAAAACAACTTTTTCGTGATTATTTACTAATAAGTATTGGGACAACTATTTTAGCTTGTGGGACCAATTTGTTCTTTGAGAAACAAAATTTAGTAATTGGAGGGGTAACAGGCTTAGCAATTGTTATTAAACATATGACAGTTGGCTTATTTAAAGATGGAATTCCCTTATGGTTTACAAATATAGTTTTAAATATACCTTTATATCTAATAGGAATTAAAATAAAAGGCAAAGGGTTTGGGAAAAAAACACTTTATGCAATTATATTTTTGTCTTTTGCATTGTTTTTTACTAAATATATCCCAGCTCCACCTACAGATATATTATTATCTTCTTTATTTGGAGGAGTGCTGTCTGGAATAGGTCTAGGTTTTGTATTTATTGCCTATGGAACAACTGGCGGAACAGATCTTGCGGCTAATATACTTCAGCATTTTATTAAACAATTGTCTGTTGGCAAGATTATGATGGTTTTAGATGGTATTATTATTTTTTCAGGGGCTGTTATTTTTGGAGCTATAAATACCATGTATGCCATAATTGCTGTATATATCACAGGAAAAATTCTTGATAATATGCTTGAAGGTGTACATTTTTCAAAAGCTGTATTTATTATTTCTGATAAAGGTGAAACAATTGCACAAGAAATAATGAGAATACTAGATAGAGGAGTAACAGGCTTAAATGGAAGAGGAATGTATACCAATAATGATAAAGAAGTTTTATTTTGTGTAGTATCCAAAAAAGAAATATACAAACTTAAAGACATAGTAAGAAGTCTGGATACAAAGGCTTTTGTTATAGTTTCAGATGTAAAAGAAGTGCTAGGAGAAGGATTTATTGAATATGAAGCTAAAGAATCGTTGTAATTATTAACAAATTGCAAGAAATATTCCAAAAATTAGTAATTAATTATGTTAAAACTATAAAAAGTACTTGTAAATAATTACGGTATCATGACAAAAAAGCTAATTTTATGTCATCAACCTATGCAAAGTTAACAAAACTATTTTAAGTGATTTGTTAAAAAGGGCAATAGTACAACTTATCGAAATATAGTATATTAATTCTAGATGCGAGAATCTAATTACTCATTAATAAGGGGGCTTTTTAATGGCAGAGTTAAAATTAAAGAATATTTATAAAAAATATCCTAATGGTTTTGTAGCTGTTAAAGATTTTTCTCTCGATATAGAGGATAAAGAATTTATCATTTTCGTAGGGCCATCAGGATGTGGTAAATCAACAACCCTTCGCATGATTGCAGGTCTTGAAGAAATTACTTCAGGAGAACTATGGATTGGTGATAAATTATGTAATGACGTTGCACCAAAAGATAGAGATATTGCGATGGTATTCCAAAACTATGCTTTATATCCACATATGACTGTGTATGATAACATGGCATTTGGTTTAAAACTTCGTAAAACACCTAAACCAGAAATTGATAGACGTGTTAGAGAAGCAGCAAAGATACTTGATATCGATCATTTATTAGATAGAAGACCTAAGGCTTTATCTGGTGGACAAAGACAACGTGTTGCAATGGGACGTGCAATTGTTCGTGAGCCTAAGGTATTCTTAATGGACGAACCTTTATCAAACTTGGATGCTAAATTAAGAGTTCAAATGAGAACTGAAATATCTAAACTTCATCAAAGACTTCAAACAACATTTATTTATGTTACTCATGACCAAACAGAAGCTATGACTTTGGGTACAAGAATTGTTGTTTTAAAAGATGGAGTTATTCAACAAGTAGATTCACCAAGCAATCTTTATAAAAGTCCAAATAACCTATTCGTTGCAGGTTTCATTGGTTCACCTCAAATGAACTTTATTGAAACTAAAGTTGTAAAACAAGGTGAAGATATCATCCTTGCATTTGGAAATGAAGAAATTAAATTACCTCAAGCAAAAGCTAAAAAACTTGTAGATGGTGGATATGTTGGTAAAGAAGTTATTATGGGAATTCGTCCTGAAGACCTTCATGATGAAGCACCATTTATTGAAGCATCACCTACTAGTACAATAAGTGCAAATGTTGAAGTTACTGAAATGCTTGGAGCAGAAGTATATCTCTATATGGTTACTAATGGTCAAAACTTGACAGCTCGTGTTGATCCAAAGAGTGAAGCTAAACCAGGAGATACAATTAAAATTGCATTAGATGTTAATCATATTCATATCTTTGATAAAGATACCGAATTAACAATTACTAATTAATATTATAAAAAATAACGATTATATAGGAGAAAATACACAGATTTTGTGTATTTTCTCTTTATTTTTTTCAAAATATACTATAATATAAGATAGAGAGGGTGTTTCCTCATTTATTTAATAATGCCGGGAGTGTTGATAATATGATTTCAAATCAAGTTTTACAAAGTACCATTGATGGGTTAAAAGCTATAACAAGAAGAGAGTTTTGTATTACCGATACCGAGGCTAAAGTGTTGGCATCTACGGAAGAAGTGCAAATTAGTCTTTATCAGTCTATTGTTGAGGATTTTGCAAATTCACAAGCAGAGAGTCAATTAATTCAGGGTTATCATTATTTTAAAGTTTTTGATGAAAATGTAGCTGAATACATTATCTCCATAAAAGGAGAAGATGAAGAAGCATACAGGATAGGTAAAATTGCTGCCTTTCAAATTCAAAATTTACTAGTTGCATACAAAGAAAGATATGACAAAGATAACTTTATTAAAAATCTTTTATTGGACAATATGCTATTGGTTGATATATATAGCAAATCCAAGAAACTAAATATCGATAATAATGTAACAAGAGTAGTATATTTAATTGATACTCAGCCTGATAAAGATATAAATTATGTAGAAATAGTTAGAAGTATTTTTCCGGCAAAATCAAAAGACTTTGTTACTGCTGTGGATGAGAAAAGTGTTATTTTGGTAAAAGAAATTACAGATAAAGAACATAGAGATGATAAAGAAAAGATAGCCCGTATAATATATGATACTGTAAGTAGTGAAGCTATGAGCAAAGTATCTGTTGCAGTTGGTACATTTGTTGAAGACTTAAAAGATGTTTCTAGATCGTATAAAGAGGCCAAAATGGCATTAGAAGTTGGTAAAATATTCTATAGTGAAAAAAATATAATTAGTTATGACAAATTAGGAATTGGACGACTCATTTATCAACTTCCAGTTCCCTTATGCCATATGTATGTTAATGAAGTTCTTCATGGAAGAAGCATAAGTGAATTTGATGAAGAAACCCTGACTACAGTAAATAAATTTTTTGAGAATAATTTAAACGTTTCCGAGACTTCTAGACAATTATATATTCATAGAAATACTTTGGTTTATCGATTAGATAAACTTCAAAAAATGACAGGATTGGATTTAAGAAATTTTGAAGATGCTATAACCTTTAAAATTACCTTAATGGTTAGCAAGTATATGAATTATGTTGAAAAGATGTCTTATTAATAATACTCGAATATTGTGGCGTATTGATATTTCTATAGAAATAATGTAAAATAAAAGAAATTTTATGCCCTTATAGGGGGGATTAACTTGATTGAGCTGAATAATGTGACTAAAACTTATGATAATGGAGCAGATGCTTTATTAAACGTATCTTTAAAAATTGAAAAAGGGGAATTTGCTTTTATCATTGGTAGTAGTGGTTCAGGTAAGTCTACCTTGATAAAACTTTTATTAAAAGAAGTAGAACCCAATCATGGTGACATCATCATAAATAATAAAAATATAACTAAATTAAAGAAAAGTCGTATTCCCTATTTGCGAAGAGGTTTAGGGGTTGTATTCCAAGACTTTAGATTACTTCCTAATAAGACGGTTTATGAAAATGTAGCTTTTGCAATGCAAATTGTAGAGGCTTCTCCCAAAGAAATAAGAAGAAATGTTCCAATGGTTTTATCTATGGTAGGTTTATCAAGAAAGGCAAGAGCCTACCCCAATCAATTATCAGGTGGTGAGCAGCAAAGAACTGCTTTGGCAAGAGCCATTGTAAATAATCCACCAATACTTTTAGCAGATGAACCAACAGGGAATTTAGATCCTAAAACTGCATGGGAAATAATGAAGGTGTTAAAAGATATTAATAGTAGAGGTACTACGGTAGTAATAGCAACTCATGACAAGGATATTGTTAACAAAATGAAGAAAAGAGTAATAGAATTGCAAGAAGGAATACTTGTAAGAGATTTACCAAAAGGTGGATATAGCGATGAAGATTAGAACAATGAAGTATTTTGCAGCTCAAGGTTTAAGAGGAATTTGGAGAAACAGACTGATGTCATTTGCTTCTATTGCTACTATTTCTTCATGTTTAATGATTGTGGGAATTTTTTATTGTGTTGCTGTAAATATTGATTATATGTTAGAAATTTTAGAAGAGACAGCAGGTATTACCGTCTTTTATACCAAAGAAAAATACAATGAAAAGACTATTGAAGATATAAAAGAAAAAATTAACAAGATTGATAATGTTAAAGAAGTTAAATATATTTCCCCAGAAGAAGCCTTAGAGTCAGAAAAAGCAGAATGGGGTGAATATGCATCTTTACTGGATGGCTTGGAAGAAGATAATCCATTGCCTCCTTCTTTTGAACTTACTCTTGAGGATATAAGATATCAAAAAGATGTAATATCCCAACTTAATGAAATTAATGGGATAGAAGTAAGGTATTTTGAAGAAGAAACCAAAATACTTATTAGTTTTAATAATATTATTAGAATTATTAGTTTGGTACTTATTTTAGTATTATGTTTTATAGGAATAATGCTTATGGATAATACAATCCGTCTTACAGTATATATTAGGAAGACGGAGATTAATATAATGAAATATATAGGTGCAACAGATTGGTTTATTAGGTGGCCCTTTATCATTGAAGGGATAATTATTGGTCTTATAGGTGCAATTATTCCTCTTGGAATTGTGTGGGCATTTTATAATTTTATTACTCAGTTAATATATGAGAAGAATACAGTTCTTCAAAATATTTTAGCCTTTAGAACAACCGAAGAAATATTTAGCGTTCTAACTCCAGTATCTTTAATAATAGGAGTTTCTATAGGAATTATTGGTAGTAGTATTTCTATTAGAAGGTATTTGAAAGTATAAATACATCTTTCTTTATTTATGGAGGGTGAATAATGAAAACAACTTTTAAAAAGGGGATAATAGCTTTAATATGCATCTTAGTCGGTTTGTCTTCCTTTTATACTGCTCATGCAAATTCTATAGATTACAAGAGAAATCAACTTCAAGAAATACAAAGAAACTTAAAATCAGCTAAAGAGAAGTTAGAAAAAACAAAAAGTGAAAAAAAAGAAATTATGCAAAATATCGCAAGACTTGATAAAGAATTGGAGAATGTAGAAGCATATTTAAATGAAATAAATGATAGAATAGAAACCTTGGAAGCGGAGATTATTGTTAAACAAAATGAACTTGAAGAAGCAGAATACCAGAGGCAACTTAAATATGAAGAATTTAAAGAAAGATTTAGATGTATGTATATGAATAGAAAAGTAGGCTATATTCAAGTTCTTCTTAATTCAAAGAGTTTTTCTGATTTTCTTAATAGGATTGATATCTTTTCTAGAATTGCTGAGCATGATCAAAAATTAATGGATACTATGAAAGAAAATGAAGAAAAGATTAAAGTTCAACAAGAAGAGTTGAATGATAAAAAGGATGAAGTAACCCTTATAAAGAAAGAACAATTAGGAGTAAAATATGCTTTAGAGAATACTTTAAAAGAAAGAGAAACAACCTTGAAACAATTAAATGAAGACGAGATTGCATTTATGCAATTAATAAAAGAAGAAGAAGAAATATCTAAGAAATTAGAAAAAGAAATAATTGAACTAACAAGAAAAAGTACTAGGGTTTATAGTGGAGGGGCATTTGATTGGCCAGTTCCCGGATACTATTACCTTAGTTCGGAATATGGAGAAAGAATTAGCCCTATATTTAGGGGCAAGGAATTTCATAAAGGTATCGACATTCCTGCTCCAAAGGGAGTTAGTGTAGTAGCTGCTGCAGAAGGAGAAGTTATAACTTCCGGATATATTAATGGTTACGGATATACGGTAATAATTGACCACGGTAGCGGAATTACTACTCTATATGCACATAACTCTCAATTATTAGTAAGCCCAGGACAAGTGGTAAATAGGGGAGATACTATAGCAAAAATAGGAAGTACCGGTAATTCTACAGGAAACCACTGTCATTTTGAGGTTAGGATTAACGGAGCACATGTTAACCCTATGCAGTATTTTTCAAGATAAAGGACAAGGTCCTTTATCTTTTTCATATAAATGACTTTCTTATTTCTTGTATGGTATAATAAGATGTAAAATTTAATACAATAAAATATAATCACTAAAGGGGTGCCGGTAAATGAAAAATAAAAAATCTTTTTTTAGTGGCTTGCTTATTGGTATGACAACAATAATGACTATTAATATATTATTATTTGGTTTTAAAGTTGTAATGGGCATGACGGGAAACGTTAATATAGGAGTAAATCAAAAAGTTAATAAGATAATTTCATACTTAAATAAATATTACGTTGATGATTTTGATACAAAGGAACTTGAAGAGGGAATGTATAAAGGAATAGTTGACGGCATAGGGGATCCTTATACTGTTTATTTAACTGAGAAGCAATTTGAAACTTTTAAAACTGAAACAACTGGGCGTTATGCAGGAATTGGTGTTGTCGTTTCTGTAGACCAAGATGATAAGCTAATTACGGTTGTAGCACCTTTTGAAGGTTCTCCAGGGGAAAAGGCAGGATTATTACCAGGAGATAAAATAATAAAGGTAAATGACTTTGATGTAACTGGAAGTGATTTAGAAGAAGCTGTATCTATGATGAAAGGACCTGCTGGAACTAAGGTTAGGGTAACAGTCTTAAGAAAAGAAGAAGCAAGAACTTTTGAGGTTGAAATTGAAAGGGCTAATATTGATTATCCAACTGTTTCACATAGGATGCTAGATAATCAAATAGCATATATAAAAATTTCATCCTTTGATGAAGTTACTTATGACCAATATATGTCTGCGTATAATGAATTAATAAAAGAAGAACCAAAAGGTTTGATTATTGACATTAGAAATAATCCTGGCGGTTTGTTAAGTGTTGTTGCAGAAATTACTGATGAGATTCTTCCAGAAGGCATGATTTTTTATACTGAAAACAAGAGTGGAAAAAGAGAAACTTATTTATCTGATGAAAAGGAAGTAGATATTCCCTTAGTAGTTCTTGTTAATGAAAATAGTGCTAGTGCTTCTGAAATACTTGCTGGTGCGGTAAAAGATCATAATAAAGGAAAAATCGTTGGTACCCAAACCTTTGGAAAGGGCTTAATTCAGACTGTGTTTCCTTTAGGAGATGGTTCAGCACTTAAAGTGACAATTGGTAAATACTTTACTCCAAGTGGAGTTTGCATACAAGGAATAGGCATTGAACCTGACTATATAGTAGAACTTCCAGAAGAATTAAAGACTAATTTAAGCATAGAAGAGGATGAAGATGTTCAACTTAAAAAAGCAATAGAAGTATTAATGAACCAAATATAGTTCTTACGATAGGTGGGTAATATGCATTATTTTCTTCAGGTAGTATATACTACGATGCAAGCAATATCTTTTGCGGTTTTTCAACCTTGGTTTTTTATTATCCTTTATTTAATGTATTGGATGTATAAAAAAAACCAAGAAATTGAAGTGCAAAGTGTCTTTTTAGTAAAAACAAAGGTATATGAAAAGATGGTACAGTCAACTTTAAGTGGTATATTGGTAGGTATAGGACTTAGTATAATCTTAATCTATTTTGGTATTCCTATGCATTTTTCAGCACATATGGCTTTCCTTTTACCAATAGCATTGCTGCTTGCCTTATTTAATTTTAGATATTTATGTTTTTCCTATGCTGGAGGAATTCTAGGAATTATATCGTTGATTTTTAGAGGGCAAAAGATTTTTACCTATGTAGTTCCTAATATAAATTTGGATATTCCCAGTATTATAGCTCTTGTAGGAGTACTTCATCTTATGGAAGCGTGGCTTGTGTTTTTAGAAGGAGCTGCTGATAGTATTCCAATCGTAATTCAAAAGGATAATAAAGTTGCTGCTGCTTATATGATGCAAAGGTTCTGGCCTCTTCCTTTTACATTACTAATTATGGATTTTGTAACAGCAGTTCCCCAGCAGGGATTAATTGAGACTCCCAATTGGTGGCCAGTATTAAAAAATATAATTGAAAGCCCGAGTCCAGCTACAATATTAATTTATTCGGTTATACCTATTACAGCTGTTTTAGGATATGGAGATATTGCTGTATCAACTGAACCTGAAAAAAAATCTAGGAAAACTGCTATATTACTCGTGTTCTATAGTTTAACTTTAATAATTATTGCTATTATGTCACCCCAAAGATTATGGCTTCAATTCTTAGGTGTTATACTCATGCCCCTTCTTCATGAAGTCCTTATAGTTGGAAGTCAACGAAAAGAAAGGCTGTCAGAGCCTTTATACACTTATCCTGATAAAGGAGTTCGGATTCATGAATTAAAACCTGAAGGTGTTGCAGAGAAAATTGGGATGAAGCGGGGAGATATCATTGTCAAAATTAATGGGATAGAAATAGAAAACGATCGCCATATGCAGGCTATATTAAATAATTATTATACATTTTTATGGTTTGATGTTATTTCTGTGTATGGAGAAAAGAAGTATTTTGAATATAAGGCATACCCCGATGGAATTAATGATATAGGGATTATTCCTTTAATGAAATATCATATTAGAGTTTATAGATTAGAGAACATGGAGAATGTCGGTTTGTTTCGAATGATAAAAAAATAGAACCTTAGGAGCGGTCAGATAGGGATTTATAATTCCTGAAAAATTCGGCATAGTCGTTGATATTCGGCTATGCCGTTTTTTCGTTTAGTTTGGTAAGTCGATAGC
>JAAYRK010000001.1 GCA_012518815.1 Candidatus Epulonipiscium sp.
GTCATTCTTCACTGCTCACGAGCAAACTCGCTTGTCATTTTCTCATTTTTTATCTCTTTTTTTCTATTTTTTAAGTAAATGCAACCCACGAACAAACTTTGTCACTCAAAGTAACTTATGGGCGATAAGCCTTGCAACCACTCGCTTGCCAGCCGAGCAAACTTTGTCAGTCGATGAGCAAACTCGTGTGTAACTGGACAAGTAATACTTAATTTCTTATAGTATTATTTTTATTAGAGAATAAAAGATGAAATAAGGCGAATCAAATGAAGGAAAAGTTTGGATTGATTAAAGGCTATCAAAATAACAACAGCCTTAGAAAAAGCTTTAATAGCTTGGCTCAATCAATATTTGGCTTCAAAAAATCTAAAGAATATATGCATTATAAAAATATTAATAATAATACAGAAAAAATAGTAGAAAGGTTTTTATTAACGGGAGCAGAAGATAGAAAAAAGTTAGAAAGTGCTATAAGAAATAGCTCTGTTCAAAGTTATTTATGGTTGAAAAATAATTTGGAACTGTCAATGTTTTATATTACAAAATTTATGAATAATGATGTGTATTTTATTAAAAGCCAGAATACTTATGTAATTGCAGAACAAAATAACGAGATATTATATTTATATCAAGTTTTTGCACCCAATAAGGTAAATCTGGATGAGATAATCGTTGCTTTTGGAAAAAGTATTAAAAAGGTTGTTTTAGGCTTTACACCCCTATTTAAGGAGGGCTACGAGTCTGAAGAAATCAATGATGAAGACACAACTTTATTTATAAAAGGAGAAGCTATAGAGTTATTTGAAAGAAACAATTTAAGAATTCCTATATTGGCTCGTACATAAAAGAGCAGCTAATTAAATTTTTCTAAGCCATTAAAAACTCAATTTGTTTTAAAAGTTGAGTTTTTTTATATGTCATCTAATTATATAATACTGATTGATGTATAGATTTTAAAATAAAGATAAGTCTATGCTAATTCTAATGGACAATTACTTTGACAAGAAGAATAAAAGAGTTTTGTAAGGAGTTGTTGGAAAAAACTTAAAATTAATGTAAGATAGAGGTATAGTAAAGGGACTGGGGTGAATAAATGAGTTTTTTCACGTCTTTTGTTTTAATAATTCTTGGTCTTTTATTTATTGCTTTTGCTTTAGAAAAAAATATAAATATGGAGAGAAAAGAGCCTATTACAAAGAAGATTAATAATAAATTTAATCTTTATAATGGTATTGTTACAGGTATAGAAGAAAATGAACAAGGGCAGATAGTGAAAATAAAGTATAAGAAGAATGATAAAGATTGTGAGGCAGTGTTCTATGCTGTAAATGCAATAGATTCGATGATAGATTTTAAAATTAATTTTTCAGTTGGGGCAAAAGTTAGTTTTAGTTTAAATGAAAATGGGAATATTAATCTTATTACAATACAAAGGGAAGATAAATCTAGTCAATCTAACAGACAAGAAAAGGCAAAAATCCAATTGATCCCTTTGTTTTTTGGCATGTTTCTTTTTATATCAGGGATATACTATTGTATTCAAAATATATATTGGTTATTATTTGTGGAATAGCTTTATCAATTAATAATTATTTTTGACAAGAAAAAATATATGTAATATAATGATATAGTTTTAGTAGAATAATAA
>JAAYRK010000020.1 GCA_012518815.1 Candidatus Epulonipiscium sp.
AAATAGATTTATTGCCTATGTAAATCTATCAGATAAAAAAGTTGTTTGCCACGTCCCTAATACAGGCAGATTAAAGGAACTATTATATCCAGGTGCTCAAGTTATTATCTCCCACCATCCTTCAACAAATCGTAAAACTGAATACAGCCTTAGAATGGTCAAGAAGGGGGATAGTTGGATATCCATAGATTCACAGCTCCCCAATCTTCTTGCATATGAAGCCATCTCAAATGGACTTATAAAAGAATTAGATGGCTATTCCATAATAAAACGAGAAATAAATTACGGCAATAGCCGCTTTGATATACAATTAATTGGAAAGGATACTTGTTTTATCGAAGTAAAAGGAGTTACTTTAGAAAAAAACAATTGGAGCTATTTTCCCGACGCTCCTACCCAAAGGGGCCGTAAGCATATTGATGAAATGATAGAGCTTGTTAATAAGGGATATAGAGGAGTAATTCTTTTTATTGTACAAATTCAATATGCTAAAGGCTTTAGCCCAAATAGTACTACTGATATAGCATTTGCTAAAAAATTAAAAGAAGCCTCAAAAAAAGGCATAGAAATTCTAGCATATAAATGTAATATCTCTCCAAAAGAAGTTGTAGTTGTTGAAAAAATCCCTGTTGTTCTATAGAATAAACAATTATTAAAAAAATATAAGTTGATTTTTATAGTAAAATATAATATTAAAAAATCCCTCATTGTTAATTGAGGGATTTTCTTGTATTATTTATCACTGTTTTATTCTTATCTTTAATATAATGGTTAATTATTATTCTTTATTTTACTAAGCCTGTATCTTCAGGAAGACCTAACACAATATTCATGTTTTGAACTGCTGCCCCTGAGGCTCCTTTTCCTAAGTTATCAAGCCTTGCTAAAATCAGAGTGCTTTCTTTTTCATCATTTCCAAATACAAATATTTCACATTTATTTGTATCATTACATGCTGTAATATCAAATCCCCCATCAAATAATAAATCTAAAGGTTGATGTGGCATTACTTTAACAAAAATTTCGTCCTTATAATATTCAGATAAAAGCTCTGCTATATCCTTAGAAGATACCTTTTTATTAAGCAAATAATTGTGAATAGGTATGGACACAGCTAAACCCTTATAATAGTTACTTACTATAGGAATAAAAACCGGATACTTATCAAGACCTGAATACATTTTCATTTCAGGTAAATGCTTGTGATTAAGACCTAGTCCGTAAGGTCTTGGTGCCTTTATATAGTTTTCATTAATTTCCTTGTTTTCGTATTTTTCTATAAGACTCTTCCCGCCCCCACTATAGCCTGTAATAGAATGAACTGTTACAGGATAATCAGAAGGCATTATAGCTGTTTTTATTAGAGGGGCTATAGAAAGAACAAATGCTGTTGCATGGCAACCAGGAACTGTTACCCTACTTGATTTGATAATTTTTCCTCTTTGGTCTTTTGTCAGTTCAGGCATACCATATGTCCAACCCTTGCTTACTCTATGAGCAACACTAGGATCAATTATCTTAGTGTTAGGATTTGTTACAAGTTTTGCTGATTCTCTTGCTACTTCATCAGGCAAACATAAAAAAACAATATCTGCTTCATTTAGATATTTCTTTTTAATTTCTGTATCCTTTCTCTTTTCATAATCAATAGTTAATAATTCTACATAGGGATGTTTTACTAATCTCTCGTGAATTTGAAGTCCTGTCGTACCAGTTTGACCATCTACAAAAACCTTATATTTCATAACACTGTCCTCCAAAATAAAAATAGTTTATGTAAATATCATAAAATGATATTAGCTTATTAGATTTCCAAATAATTATACAGTATTATGAATATTTATTCAAGGGCAAGTTATAAAAGATTAATATCTATTTCTGTAATCTTTTTTACTATTAAATCTGCCTTCTTTAAGTCCTGCTTGCCTGAATTAGGATTAATATAACCAATACATTTCATACCTGCTTCTTTTGCTGCAATCACACCATGTTTAGTATCTTCAAGAACTACACATTCCTTAGGATTAACTTTCATTAATTTTGCCGCTTTAAGGTAAATATCTGGAGCAGGCTTTCCTTTGTTTACTTCTTCTCCACTTATAACAACATCAAAATAATCATATATTGCAAATTTATTTAAAATCTCTTCGATTAATGCTCTTGGAGAAGAAGAAGCAACTGCAATAGGTATATGTTTATCACTAAGATTTTTTATCAATTCTTTAATTCCTTCAATCGGTTGAATGTCAAGTTCTCTTACAACCTTAACTTTATCTTTAATTTGTTGCTCTAAAATCTTTTCTGTTGGCTCATTAATAGTATATTCTTTCTTAATCAATTCCCACATTTCATAATCTGTCATTCCTGCATACTTTTCCAAATACTCTTTTTCTTCATTAATACCAAAAGACCTTAAAGCTGACCATTCAACTTCAAAATGAATAGGCTGGCTATCAATTATTACACCATCCATATCAAAAATAAATGCTTCCATTAGTTATCCTCCTTAATTATAGCTGTAAATTTATTCAAGTCATTATCATAAGTATAACCGATAGATTTCATTTTCTCTAGAATCTCTTCTTCTTTTACATTATATCTTTCGCATAATTGCTCGAAACTTTTACATTCATTTCTTAATTTCATATTTAACCAGCTTAAAAGAATATAATTATCTTCTAAGGGTACAAAGTAATACATTATACCTCCTCCTTTTATTAATTTGCTTGCTAAAGACTATTTCAAAAGACAAACAACTTGCTTATCTTATAGTATTTAGTAGATATATTAAAGGCTATCCTATTAAATTGCAAGTATCTAAAAATTTAAATTTCACTTATAAAAATATAACTTAGATAATAACCTGCTGATTATTTCTAAGTTATATTTTATTGAAAACTTTTATTAATAGTCTTCAACTTGGAATTTATTTTTATTATCCAAAAGATCTAAAACTTGATCTAATATTAAAGGTCTGGCAAATAAATAGCCTTGGAAATAATCGCAATTATGAGTAATTAAATATTCCACTTGCTTTTTTTCTTCTACACCTTCAGCTACAACTTCCATTCCAAGTTTATGTGCCATTGAAATGATTAACTCTACTAGGGATTTGTTAGGATCTGCAACTAATATTTTATCAATAAAAGCCTTATCAATTTTAAGTATATTCATATGGTTATATTGTAAAAAACTTAAAGCTGAATAGCCTGTACCAAAATCATCTAAAGCAATGGTAATCCCAATACTCTTTAAATAATTAATGATTCTTTCCACAGATTTTTCCGAAGATAAAAATGCAGATTCTGTTATTTCAAATTCCAGGTTTTTGGGATTAAAGTCATTATCTATTAAGGCTTTTTCTACCTTAGAAATGAACATATTATCCTCTAACTGAACTGGTGATATATTTATAGAGAGCTTGAAATTCTCATTACGCTTTAAAATGTTATTTTTAAACTGACTCATTGCTTCATTTAAAACCCACTGACCAATTTCAATAATACTACTGTTTTCCTCTGCTATAGGAATAAAAATACCAGGGCTAACAGAACCTAATTCTTTAGAATTCCACCTTAGCAATGCTTCAAAACCCCTAATTTCATTTTTATTACTATAATATTGAGGTTGATATACTAAATACAGCTCTTGATTTGAAATTGCTTTTTTTAATGCACTTTCTAATTTCATTCTGGTTAATAACTTTTCCTTTATTTCATTAGAAAAAAACGATATGGTGTTTTTACCATTTTTCTTAGCATGTTGCATTGATATATCAGCATGTTTTAAAATATCAGAAGCAGTGCTGCCGTCATCAGGAAATATTGCAACTCCAAAACTAGCTGTTAATGAAAATTCCTTATCTTCGATGTAAAAGATATCAGAAATAGTTCTTCTAATATCATTTAAATAATTTAAAATTTCTTCTTTAGATAAATCTCGCTGAATAATTATTGCAAATTCGTCTCCATCAGTCCGTCCAAACAAGTCATCTTTATGAATTTTTCCTTTTATCCTATCTGCTATCTTTTGAAGTAATAAATCTCCAATAAGATGTCCTGCTGTATCATTGACGGATGTGAAATTGTCCATATCCAAAAATACCAAAGTAAATCTTTTTTTGATAGTTGATTCATTTGAAGTCAGTCTGCGTACTCTATTCATTATGACATTTCGATTTGCAATAGCTGTAACAGAATCAAAATAAGCTAAACTGTATAATTGTTTTTTTCGCCTATCTCCTTCAGCCATAAAATTATAAATTACAGTTAAAACTAAAAATATTCCAATGGAAGTAACAATACCGGCAATAACACCATCAGAGAATTTTTTGATAAGATATGCAAGCATCGCAATTAAATTAATTGTGTTTAATAGAAGTGATATTTGATAGCCTCTTTTATTATAACGAAGTAATAATAAAACTAAAATTAATAATTGAACTTGTGTAATAATCCCGTTTACTACAAGAGAATTAAGCCCATAGTCAGTTATTCGCTGGGCTATTTCCTGATTGGAGCTAATAAAGGCAAGTAAAAATAAAGAAAAAAATAAACTATTACTAATAAAATCATAAATATTTTTTCTTTTATTTTTATTAGCAGTTTATCCATATTATCCTCCGTTATAATAACTTTACTCAACCTCCAAAAAACTAATAAAATTAAGAAATGATACTCGACTCAATTCGAGCTTTTGCTTTGTTTTTTTACACCTATATATATTATTTTACAATATAATAATGTATAATTCAATCTATAACATCATAAGAAATTATTACTATTTTTCAATTAAAAAGCTCATGAATAATATTATATTCATGAGCTTATATAAATACTTTAATTTTTATTCTCCTATAATCTTTACTAAAACTCTCTTAGTTCTTTTTCCATCAAATTCTCCATAAAAGATTTGTTCCCATGGTCCAAAATCTAATTTCCCATTGGTAACTGCTACTACTACTTCTCTTCCCATAATAGTTCTTTTAAGGTGTGCATCTGCATTATCTTCAAAACCATTGTGGTCATACTGGTCATAAGGTTTTTCAGGTGCCAGTTTTTCTAAGAATCTTTCAAAATCCCTATGAAGTCCTGACTCGTCATCATTAATAAAAACACTAGCAGTAATATGCATGGCATTACAAAGTAAAAGGCCTTCTTTAATTCCGCTTTCTCTTAAACACTCCTCGATTTGAGGTGTAATATTTATAAATGCTCTTCTTGTTGAAGTATTAAAATACAATTCTTTTCTATAAGATTTCAAATTAACTTCCTCCCTTTTTAGCTTCATTTGCTTTTTTGACCATTTCATCATATAAATCATATAAATATTGGGTCTTATTTTCAAGCAAATAATAGTGGCCAATATAAGGAATTAATAAAACAACAAGCAACAAAGAAAGAAGAATAGTAGGAACAGAAAAACTATAAATATTAATCATTATGCTTAACATAGTAAGAATAGAAAACAGACAAGTTACTATCAAATGAACTAAACGTTCATGTTGAAAGTATCCTATCCATCGTGCGAAATGTTTAAGTTCTTTATCCCAATCTGTATTTTCATCCGATAATAATAGTTTTTCTGCCAAAGCAACTATTTCTAAAATTTTCTTTTTCATAATTTCCCCCTAGGAAAATTCAATAATCAATAAGGATTTATATTTAAAAATCAAATTACGCTTTCTGTTTTTCAAATAAGGCCTTGCAATCATCTAAACTTATTGTCATAAGTTCCGTATCAGTAACATAGCCGCTGCTAATTCTATTAGCTTGAATAGATACTAATTTTTCAAAAATATTTCGTACTACCCGGCCATTACCAAAATGATATGAAGGATCTATATTTGCTTCTGCCTTGCGTTTCATTTGTTCAAAGGCATTGTGCATGTATGCTTTTACTTCATCTAATAATATATATCCATTTTTCTTTACAATAACTTCAAAGATTTGTAAAAGCTCATCGCTACTATAATCATCAAAATGAATATATTTATTAAACCTTGATCTTAAACCTGGATTTGAATTAAGAAACTTTTCCATAGGCTCGAGATATCCAGCAACAATAACAATCAATCTGTCTCTATAATCCTCCATGGCCTTTAGTAAAGTGTCTATGGCTTCTTGACCAAAATCTTGTTCTGAACTGCTGCTAAGAGTGTATGCCTCATCAATAAACAAGACACCATCTAAAGCCTTATCGATGACTTCTTTTGTTTTAATTGCCGTTTGACCAACATAGCCTCCAACTAAACCAGAGCGGTCTACTTCAACTAAATGACCCTTAGATAAAACACCTATATCTTTATAAATAGCTGCTAAAATTCTCGCAACGGTTGTTTTACCTGTGCCTGGATTTCCAGTAAACACCAGATGCAAAGACATATTAGGTACAGGAAGATTTCTTTCTTTTCTTAACTTTTGTACCCTAATAAAATTAACTAATGTATGAACATCTTGTTTTACCTTTTCAAGACCAATTAACCCATCTAATTCCTCAAAGTTATTATCAGTCTTCTTTTCTTTATATTTATCTTTGAGGTAAAATCCTTCTCTTTCTAATTGCTTAATCTTTTTCTCATTTAAAACTCTTTCTACTTTTGTAAAGTAATCTGTAATAAACTCCATCTCTACATAGTCAATTTTGTGGTCTATAGATAAAAAAGCCAAAGCAAAGAAATGATAATGGGACAACAAAATCCTAGAGTCATTAGTGCCAGTCTCTACATCTTTTTCAATACATAATTCAAAATAATAAGGTGTATCAGCTAAATATTTTGTACTCCATTCCATTAAAACACTATTTATAAATACTTGAAACTCTTCTATTTTATATTTAAAACCGAATATTTCATTAAACAACTTAACGTGACTTTTACATATCTCCTTATTACTTCTTATAATTTGTATTATAATTATTCCTATATGTTGAACAATATCTTTAAATATCATTTTTGCCTCTATTCCATTTTTGTCTTTATAATATTGTTCAATATAAACTGCAATTTTATTGCATTCTTTTAAACGGATTTTTAGCTCTTTTACCAACTCATACATACTGCTGGCTTCTTCATTTAACTCAGGTTCTGCACAAGGTTCAGATGATATAGACTTACCATTTTCAATTGTGTTTTTTATCCATTTAGCATTTAATCTTTCATATCTTATGCCATTCCAGAATTTATTATTTTTAAACTCGCCTTCTTCTATCAAATTATGAATATCATAATATTTGCCTTGTCCATGACATAATTTATTTTTAAAATTTCCTTTATACCAAGAACCATTTTTCCAAGTCATAATTCCATATCCATTTGGTAAACCATTTTTAAAAGCACCTTCATACCTCGCACCAGAATCATAGGTCATTATTCCATTACCAGAAGGGAAACCATCTTTCCATTCTCCAGTATAAGCATCACCATTTTTCCATATCATAATGCCATTCCCGTGAGGAGTGTCATTTACAATTTCTCCATTATATTTATCACTATTAGTATAGCTTATTTTACCTTTACCCTTTATAATTTTTCCATGTTCACAAATACATTCCCCAATAAAACGAAACTTATTAGGTATTATAACTTCTCCCCTGGCAAAACCATTATCTTTTATTCCTAAACATTTAAAAGTAACCCCATTTTTAAATAAGATTTCTGCAGCAACTATTAACTTTCTATTCTTATCAGTTTTAACTTCAATAAGTTGATTACAATTTGAACAAAAATTTATGCCCAAATTATTTACTTTAATGCGATAATTACATTTTGG
>JAAYRK010000002.1 GCA_012518815.1 Candidatus Epulonipiscium sp.
GTCAGCTCCTGTTTCATTTCTTTTAAAACATGAAGTCATTAAAAAAATAGCTACAAAACATAATAATACTGTAAGTAAACAAATTGACTTTTTCATTATCTTTTCCTCCTTGGTAATAAATAAGTAAAATTAATAGATATTAATAACGCTATAACAATTATTTATAAAAAAGTAATTATATAAACACTAACCCCTAACAAAATCAAAATAAATAATTCCATTATCAAAATCCACATAAAAACCACCATGATATCCTGGCTGTTTAACATAATTATTAAATTCCTCACTATAGTACCATTCAAAGGAATTTATATCTAAAAGCCCCGTTTCTAAAAACTCAGTTTCTAAATCTGGCTTTTTGTCTTCTTCAACTAAAGTCCAATAATACTTATCTTTAAATTCATTTAAATTATTTTCATTTATTATTAAAAATCCTTTCATCCAATAATCTGTTGGTCCAGGAAGCAAATTGGATCCTCTAATCTGGCTACCAAAAGAATCTGCCTTCCAATAACACTCTGTTATCTCTCCTAAATTGGGAAATATTTTATCTATTGGTTCTATGTCAGTTCTAAATTCTAAAGAAGTATCATTTTCCGTTTCTTAAATGCCTTTTGAACCTAAATTTTCAGCCTTTTTAAATCCTATATTAAAAATTACTGCCCCAATAATACCTATTAAAATAATTAATACAATTCCCTTCTTTTTCACAATTACTACCTCCTGCTAACAATTAATTTTTTGCTAAATAACTAAGACAATCTTTTATTCTGGCAAAATTTTAATTGCATAAGTCTAATCCATACACTATCAATGTTTAGATTTAGTTCTTTAAAACTTTTTATGAACATTTTACCATTATATTATCATAATTAATATGAAAAAAACTCACTTTTTTTATTAGTGAGGTCAATCTTCATATTATTTTTTGTTAAATGTCTGAATTTATCTTATATCTAAAAGGACTTTCTATAGTGCTACAAGACTTTTGTAATCCATAGAAGCAAATATTTAAAAAATAATTATTAAGTAAATATTTTAAGCTTTAAACAAAATAACTTTAATTCTTTTTAAAATAACAAATCCGCATTTTTTATGCGGATTTATAAATCTTTAATTCTATAAAATATGCCTGAAATTATAGTAATAGAATTATTCATATATATAATTTTCTAATTAAACTTTCTATATCTATAACAGTTATTTAATTACCATAAGCATATTCACCTATAAATAAAATTTCTCCATTTTTATCATCACGGATAAAATAAATAAAGGGTCTATTGGCATTAAATTTAACACACTCATCTGCTACTATAGCACTATTTTCCATAATAATACCTGTAACAGCCGCAGCTTCAGTTCCACTTTCATCTACATTAATATAAGCTTTATGAATAACACTTGAAATATATGCATTACTATTAGTAAACATATTATTAAAATCTGCCTTAGCAGGATCAAAGCCTGATATTATTCCCATTTGTAACAATGCATCAACTAAACTAGTAGAAAACTCTGTCTTAAACTTTGGCAAACTTACATCTACTTTTATTCTTTCCATTTTTTCGATATTTTCTTCTAAATTTAGTTGCCTATCTGCAGGGTTTGCAGGAATTGCAATATACATACTAATACCTTTGTCCTTATAAGGCAATCGAACAATTTGAACAGAAGAGTCCTCATAATAATTTAATCGACCTTGGGTATTTATAAAATCAAGTTCTGTTTTTTTGCCATTTCTATCTGTAAACTCAGCTTTTTTAGTATCACTTTCATTAAATTCTACTGCCCATTCTCCTTTAAAATAAGTTGCATTAACAAGACAGGCTAAGAAATCACTATCAGAAATTAATTCAGTTATTTTTCCTTTTGTTTTATTGTCTACCCAACTATTTATCTCATTAACTGCATTATAACTATTTACTTTAGTAACATCTGCTTGATAATAATCTTTCACAGTATTCCTAAATGAATCCTTAAAATCAACAGATCTATCATAATCGCTATTAAGCCATACTGAATTTGCTATACTAAGTTCAACAGCTTCTTTTTCACTGTAATCTCTCATAAGTCTTTCTGTGTATTCATTAAAACTATCTAAATCATCAATCCCTAATGCCTTAAGAATTTCTTCTTTTGTTTCACCATCGCCACCATTAGCAGTCATAGCAAGTGCTATCTTAATACTGATGGGCGAAAAAACATAGTTTTCATCCTCAGGCATATAATTAACTAATTCCCATGTAAATTCCTGTCTGGCGACATCTCTTTCCAATTCATTAAATATACTAATTTTGCTTAAAAGCTCTGCCTTAGCTTTAGTTAAAGGAATCATAATATCAAAATCTGCTATAGGATAATTTGCTTGTTTTTCTTTCTTCGCATAAACGGTTATCATGCTAACTTGCAAGATTATTAAAAGCAAAACTAAACTAATTGCTTTTTTCATTTTAAACTCTCCTATCTCTTCATTCTATTCTTTTATTCTAGCGGATTAGTTGAATACTTTTTGTTTTTAATAACATTTTGATCACCATAATATTTATACCATCTAATATCGAAAATAGAATTATCTTTTTCTAATATATCATTAACTGACTTTAATAAATTTCCTAGTTCTTCATCTTCATTTTTTCCAAATAATTTTTGAATAAATCCATATCTGGGCTTAAATGTTATCTCCCAATAGCGATTATAAATTGAATCTAAGGACACCATAATCTCATATTCAATTTTACCTGATAAACATTTAATTAAAAAAGCATATTCTATATTTTCTATAGAATTAATTATAAAGCTTTGTTCTTCCAACCTTTTGGCCAAGTATTCTGCTAAATCTTGTCCAGCAATATAATTGTTTTTTTGAACTTTTTTATTAAAAGCTCCATCAAAAGTCACGAATAAATTAAATTTTGACATTTATTCACCCTTTTCTTATAAAAATATTATTACTTGTTGGTTTTAGAAGAACTTTTTTCTATTCTTTTTTACTATGTGATTATAAAAGCTTAAATTACACTTTACATATCTTATTAGTTATAAGTTTTATATTGTTTGATTCTTGAAATTATCTTTTTTTGAATATTATTGTAACATAAATATATTTTAGTAAACAACTTATTTTTTTAATTTAAATGAATTGTATTAATAACATCTAGATTTAGATTCTTTATATAAAAGACATCTTATTTATATTTACTAATTGGAACAAAAATGTAAACTTTAGGTCAAAAAGTGGTATAATACACTAGATTGGAGGTTAAATAAATGAAAAAAATATTTTCATTTCTCCTCTTAGCATATCAACTTCACTTTCTATGACAGTTCAAGGTGCTAGGACAACTACTAAAGATAACATGATGAACACTTTAAGATATGGGAAAATGGAACTTGATGAAGTTAATAAGTGTTATAAGTATATGCTTGACTATTAAACAAAGCAGATAAAAAAGTTGAACTTAATATAAATAATTCTATCTGGATAAGAGAAGGAAAAGAAATAAAAAGAGAATTCATTAGCACTAATGAAGATATATTTAACGCATATGTTAGAGAACTGGATTTTTCAAGGGAAAGTTCAGTAAATGAAATGAATAAATGGATTTCTAAATCAACAAATGATAAAATAAAAAATTTTATAGTCCCTCCCATACCTGAAGATGTTAATATGTATCTTATCAATGCTATCTATTTTAAAGGAGAATGGACTGATAAATTTAATAAAAGAAATAGCTTCCCCTCTAAATTTCACTCTGGCAATGGAGATATTAAAGAAGTCATGATGATGTCAAAAAAAGATAGAATTGAATACGGAGAAAATGAGGATTTTAAAGTTGTAAGATTACCTTATGGAAAAGAAAAAATATCTATGTACTGCGTTTTACCAGCTGAAAATACTTCAATAAATGATTTTATACAAACTCATAATACAGATAAATGGGAACTGATAAAAAATAGTGTCTATAAAGCAGATGATGTTTATCTAAATATCCCAAGATTTAAAATTGAATATGGAGTTAAGAATTTAAATGACTGCTTATCTTCAATGGGAATGGATGAAGCATTTTCGCCAAATGCTGACTTTTCTAGAATAAGTGAAGGTATGCTTTATATAGATAATGTACTTCATAAAGCTATAATAGAAGTTAATGAAGAAGGAAGCCAAGCAGCTGCAGCTACTGTAGTCGCAACGGCAGGTTCTATGCCTCTAGAACCAGCTTCTTTTATAGCAGACAGACCCTTTTTATTTATCATAACTGATGACGTTACAGGAGCAATATTATTTATGGGAAAATTATATGATTGTGAAAAATTCTAAAATAAAGAAGGTACCTTGGGTACCTTCTTTATTGCTCTTCTAACCATTTTATCGCTTCGTCCAAATTATTAAAAATTTTTGCCGTGATACCATAGCTAGCATATTTCTCAGCCCGCCTCTTTATTTCCATTTGCCCAATAAACCTTTCTGGTTCTACAATTGCCCAATACTTCCAACCGTATTCAACTGCTTTAGGAAGCCAAACATCATCTCCCCATTCTAGATCAGCTCTTGTTATAGCATTACTATTTCTTGCATCGGATAACCATTTAGTTGCACCTTTTTCCTTTAAAAGATCAGTTCCTCTTAGCAATATTTCTTGTAATTGTTTGCCATATGCATATTTTTTTATTTCGTGATGAACAATTTTACTGTCAGTATGAAACCATAAAGTAACAGAGTCATTTTCCATAATTAACTCTTTTGACATTTCATCACCCCTTTTGGTTTAATCCCTTTATTATTAATATATCATAAATATTCTGAAACATTCAACATAAAAATAACTAATAATCCAATCTTAGGACTAATTAACCACTTTATGCTTGATTTTTTAAATAAGCATATCCAGGGGCAAAAATCTTGCTATCCCACTAGCATCATTTATTAAAATGAATCTTATCTTCGACCTTAATCTTATCTAGTACAACATATTTTATATCTTTCTTAGGATATTCTAATGCAAGATTGCAGAGAAAATCATATATACTATCTTATTAATCATCAATAACCTTATTTAACATTATTTCTAAGGGCTCATCAGGTATAATAAAGACTCCCATCATATTGTTAAGCTCTTTTCAAAATATAAAAAATATTTCTTCTATAATGACCTTCAACTTTATTTTTAGGCTAATAAAGTATATAATATAATAGAAAACTACTAATCTATCAAAATACAAGTTTAGTCTGTGGAGGGGTTCTTGTGGAAAAACTTACCTTTGTAATGGAAAACTATCTTGAAGCAATTTATGAACTTTCAAATGAAAACTCTGGAGCAAGAGTTTCGGATATTGCAGAACGTCTAGGAGTAACCAAGGCTAGCGTTAACAATGCCATGGCTACTCTTGCTGAAAAGGGCTTGGTAATCAACGAAAAATATAAAGAAGTCTTTTTGACTCCAACTGGCCTTGAAAAAGCAAAACGAACTGCAAACAAACACCATATCATCAGAAAGTTTTTAACAGATATTTTAAAGGTTAACCCCGAAATTGCAGACGAAGATGCCTGTTCTATTGAGCATGTCATCAGTTGGGATTCAATCAATGCCATGCAAGAATTTATGGAGGAAGATTAAAGGTAGAAAAACACTTTTAATAGATTAAAATATTTTAATTGTATTATCCTTATATAGTTAATACGAAAATCATCGAATCTTAATATGTTTTAAAATAAATAAAAAACAGGACTTTTGTATATTTGCCAGCTAATGCCAAGAAGGCAAAATCAAAAGTCCTGTTTTTATTTTTTATATATGTTTATTATTTATATCTAAACAATATGCTTTTTAATTAAAAATTCTTACCCAGATACCTATTTACTTTCTTTTTGTAATCCAAATACTCTTCTCCAAAAGTCGTCACTAAAAACTCTTCTTCAACTTTTACAATTTGTATATGTAGCATTACAATTGCAAATAAAGATAGTAAAAACAAAATCCAGTTAAAAAACATAAGTAGAATGCCAATATAAATTAAATCAAAAGCTAAGAAAGCCGGGTTACGGCTTATAGCATATATGCCCTTTGTCACTAGTTTTGTCTTATCCTTATTAGAGACCCCTGCACGCCAGCTGTCTTTCATTGTTTTTAAAGATATAATAAAGACTATATTTCCAATAATCCCTATACAAATTCCAAGAATTCTTGGCCAGCCTTGAAGAAGTGCAGTATTTAAAAGAATGCTAATAAGTTCAACAGCAGGCAAAATAAATGTAATAATCTTTAAAATTGTTTCTATGACTTTGACCAAGCCTGTCTTTCCTTTACCAAGTTGGTCTGTTTTAATACCTTTTTTCTTTTGCATAAACATTTTTATAAAATAAGCTCCATAGAAAACTGCAAGAATTACTAAAGCAATTACTTGAAAGTTCATCTTTAATACTCCTTAAATTATTTTTATTAAATTAGTATTTTAAGCTTTACTTAATTCTAGCATAAAA
>JAAYRK010000021.1 GCA_012518815.1 Candidatus Epulonipiscium sp.
AATAATATGGCTGTTAATGGAGTTAAATGGCGGTTCAGAAAATATTAATACATTACTATTATTTGGAGCCAATGAAGCCTTTTTAATATTAGGAAGAAATCAATACTGGAGGTTAATTACATCTATATTTTTACATATAGGTATTAGTCATTTGCTATACAATAATTTTGCTCTTTACATTTTTGGAAGCAGAATAGAAAAATATTATGGTAAGATAGGATTTTTAATTATATATTTTATTTCTGGTATTATTGGAAGCATAACTAGCATATTTTTTAGTGATTCTGTTTCTGCTGGAGCTTCAGGTGCTATTTATGGATTAATGGGTTCCTTATTAATGATTTCATTTAAAACCAAAAAACAAATTGATGGATTAAACGCTTTTACAGTCTTAATTATGATTATGGTTGGAATAGGACTAGGTTTTGTAATGCCTCTAATAGATAATGCTGCCCATTTAGGAGGCTTATTAGCAGGAATTATTTCAGGAAGGATTGTTCTTCAAAGGATTAATAAAAGAGAGTACTAATTTTGAATTTCTTACAAATAAAACTTGACGCGATCATTCTAGAGTTATAATATATATAGTATAGATATAGACTCTGCGTTTTGAAAAAATATCAAAACATCTCGGGGTGGTAATATGCTTAAACTTTTTTATGTGTGCTTTTATATTGGAATCATTTATACTGCTGCTAGTTTTATTCTTGGCTATATTTTTGATTTCATGGGATTGGATGGGGACATTGGTTTTGATGGAGATTTTTTTGGCTATGGGATTTCTCCTTTAAAACCTGTTGTAATAGCAGCATTTCTTACTGTATTTGGGGGAGTGGGTATAATTGCTCACAAAAACAATTTTAATAACAAGCTTAGTTTAATTATTGCACTAGCTTTTGCCATAACTATTTCATTTTTAATATTCCGCTTTGTTTTAGTCCCCCTATATAGAATTCAAAGCAAGGAGGTGGTGGGACAAAAAGAATTAATTGGTCATATTGCAAGAGTTGTATTGCCAATTAGAGATGGGGAATGCGGAAAAATTATTTATACTATAAATGACAATACATATTCTGCTCCGGCAAAGTCCGAGAATCAAGAAACGATTGAAAAGGGAGAGGAAGTAGTAATCGTAAATATTGAGAACAATGTTTACTATGTAAAAACACTATAAGGAGGGTTTATATGGAGTCAGCTTTAATGATAGCAGTTATTATTGTTGGAGTCATAATTTTTCTGATGCTTTGTGTTACAACTATGTGGAAAAAGGTTCCACAAGATAAAGCGTTAGTAATTACTGGTCTTAAGAAAAGGGTAATATCTGGGGGCGGAGGCTTTGTTATACCTCTGTTAGAAAGAACCGATATTATTTCCTTAGAAAATATGAAAATTGTTGTTAAAACTGAAGGTGCTTTAACAGAGCAAGGAGTAGATATTATTGCTGACGGAGTTGCTGTTATTAAGGTAAAATCCGATAGAGAATCTATTTTGGCGGCTGTTGAGCAATTTAATACAGGTTCCGAAAAAACAACCATTAGTTTTATAAAAGACACTGCTAACGACGTTTTAGAAGGTAAGTTAAGAGAGATTATTTCTAAAATGACTGTTGAAGAAATATATAAGGATAGAGAAAAATTTGCATCCCAAGTTCAAGAAGTTGCTGCTGTTGACCTAGCAGAAATGGGATTAGAAATAAAGGCTTTTACTATTAGAGATATTTCTGATAAAAATGGCTATCTCGAAGCTTTAGGTAAAAAACGTATTGCTGAAGTAAAAAGAGATGCAAATATTGCAGAGGCAGAAGCAAATAAAGAAACAAAAATAAAAACTGCTGAAGCTGCCCGATATGGTGAAGAAGCAAGATTAAAAGCAGAAACTCAAATAGCAGAAGTAGCTAAAGAAAAAGAGCTAAAGGTTCAAGCTTTTAGAAAAGAACAAGAAACTGAAAAGGCTAAAGCTGACTTAGCATATGAAATTGAGACTAGTAAGATTCAACAAGATGTTGAAAGAGAAAAAATGCAAATTCAAATTGTTAAAAAAGAAAAAGAAATTGAATTAGCAGAACAAGAAGCACTTAGAAAAGAAAAAGAATTGGAAGCAACAATTATTAAACAAGCTGATGCTGAGAAATATCGTGAAGAAAAACGTGCAGATGCATCAAGATATCAAGAAATCCAAGAAGCTATGGCACAGGCAGAAGCTATTAAGGCTATGGGTGCAGCTAAGGCAGAAGCTAATCGTTTAGAAGGTATGACTGAAGTTGAAATTATTCGTGAAAAAGGTAAGGCTGAAGCGGAAGCAATGCTTAAAAAGGCAGAGGCATATAAATTATATAATGATGCTGCAGTAACTGAGATGATTATAGATAAGATTCCTGAAATTGCAAGAGCTATTGCAGAACCTCTTTCAAAAGTTGAAAAAATCGTTATTGTTGATTCTGGTAGTGGTGAAGGCAAAGGTGCTTCTAAAATAACAGGTTATGTAACAGATATTATTTCAAGTTTACCTGAAACAGTAGAAGCTTTAACTGGAGTTGACTTAAAAGATATAATAAATAATAAAGAAGTTATTAAAAGATTAGTAGATAACAAGCCTGTAGTACAAGAAGAATTAAAAACTGAAGAATTAATAGATGAATAATAAAAAGGTAAAAGAAAAAATCACTTTTGATTTTTTCTTTTATCTTTTTATTATTTAGGTTAAAATAAAAATTATAGTTTAGGATCTAGGAGGAAGTTTATGAATGCAGAAATATTAACAGTAGGTACAGAATTATTGTTAGGTAATATTTTAAATACCAATGCACAATATATTGCGAAAAGATTGGCGGATATGGGAATAGGAGTATATTATCAATCTGTTATTGGAGATAATCCAGAACGTTTATTTAAAGCCTTTGAATTAGGCTTTAAAAGGGCAGATATAGTCATTGCTACGGGAGGTTTAGGACCTACCAAAGATGATTTAACAAAAGAAATTGCTGCTAAAGTCACAGGAAAAGAACTCATTTTAGATGATAAAGCTTTAGAAATGATAGAAAAACATTTTGAAAGTTTGTCAAGAATAATGACTGAAAACAATAAGAAACAAGCATATCTCCCTAAAGGAGCAAAAATTTTTTATAATTATAAAGGTACCGCTCCTGGTTGTGCTATTGAAACCGGAGAAAAAATAATAATTCTTCTTCCAGGTCCCCCCAGGGAAATGATAGACATGTTTGAAAGAAGTGTTATTCCTTATTTATCTCAATTTCAAGATGGAGTCCTTTCATCGAAGATTTTAAAGGTTTGTGGAGTTGGCGAGAGTAAAGTAGAAGAACTTTTAGGAGATTTACTAGACAGTCAGACAAATCCTACAATAGCCCTTTATGCAAAATTAGGAGAAGTAAGCATTCGGATCACTGCTAAAGCTAAAACTGAAGAAGAAGCTAATCTTTTAATTCATCCTATTGAAGATAAGATAAGGGAAATTCTTGGAGATAATATTTATGGAGAAGGAAATCAATCTTTAGAAGATGTTGTAGCAGATTTATTAATAAAGCATGGTAAAACAATATCTGTAGCAGAATCATGCACAGGTGGTTTGCTTGCAGCCAGATTGATTAATTATCCTGGTATATCTTCTGTTTTTAAAGAAGGGCTTGTTGCTTATAGTAATGAAGCAAAAATGAAAAGATTAAAAGTTAACGAATTAACTTTAAACAAATATGGAGCAGTAAGCAAAGAAACAGCAGTTGAAATGGCAAGAGGAATAGCTGTTACTGCTGGAACGGATATAGGTATTTCAACAACAGGAATTGCAGGACCTGGAGGTGGAAGTAGTGAAAAACCAGTAGGTCTTGTATATGCTGGTCTTTTTATTGAAGGAGAACTTTATTCAATAAAGCTTAATTTTAAAGGAGATAGACAAGAAATAAGAGAAAGAACAGTGATGTCAGTTTTAGACTGGTTTAGAAGGTATCTTATAAAAACTAATTCATAGGATTATTAATGATTTTTATATTGACTAATTAAAAGATATAAGATAAAATAAGAACATAAGTTCGACTGTTTAACTAGCTTGATTTTGGATATTATTCTAATAACAACTAAAAATTTGATGAAAGGTGGTGTTCCCGGAAGATGAAAATCATCGAACGGGATTGATATGTCAGTAGAAAGACAAAAGGCCTTGGATGCGGCAATAAGCCAAATACAAAAGCAATTTGGTAAAGGTTCAATAATGAAACTTGGTGACAACATAGATAATGATATATCTACGATATCTACCGGCTCATTAAGTCTGGATTTAGCTTTGGGGGTAGGAGGAATTCCAAAGGGAAGGATTGTAGAAATATATGGACCAGAATCTTCAGGGAAAACTACAGTTGCCCTTCATATGATAGCACAAACACAGAAAGCAGGAGGAATTGCAGCATTTATTGATGCAGAGCATGCTCTAGATCCTTCTTATGCGGAAAAATTAGGTGTTAACATTAATGACTTATATATTTCCCAACCAGATTATGGTGAGCAAGCTTTAGAGATTGCTGAAACCATGGTTCGTTCAGGAGCAATTGATATTGTAATTGTAGACTCAGTTGCGGCATTGGTTCCCAAAGCAGAAATTGAAGGAGAAATGGGAGATAGTCACATGGGTTTACAAGCTAGATTAATGTCCCAAGCTCTTAGAAAACTAACCGGTATTGTTAATAAATCTAAATGTATTGTAGTCTTTATTAATCAACTTCGGGAAAAAGTTGGTGTTGTATTTGGGAATCCAGAAACTACAACTGGAGGCCGTGCTCTTAAATTTTATTCTTCTATTAGATTAGATGTAAGGAAAGTTGATACTTTAAAACAAAACAGTGACTTTATTGGAAACCGTACAAGAGTAAAGGTAGTTAAAAATAAAGTTGCTCCTCCTTTTAAGCAAGCAGAATTTGACATTATGTATGGGGAAGGTATTTCAAGAGAAGGAGATATATTGGATTTGGCAGTAGAAGAAGATATTATTAATAAAAGCGGTGCATGGTATTCATATCAAGGAAACCGCTTAGGCCAAGGAAGAGAAAATGCTAAAGATTATTTAAGAGAAAATCCGCTTTTATGTGATGAGATTGAAAATATGATTAGAAATAAATATGGTCTTCCTTTAATCTCTATAGATTCTAATAAAAAGAATGCAGCTAAGGATTCTGCAGATAATAAAGATAATGAATAGCACAAAGTCTCTTTTTAT
>JAAYRK010000022.1 GCA_012518815.1 Candidatus Epulonipiscium sp.
TACATTTTCCTAGTTAAGTGAATTAATTGAACATTTTCTGCAGATACCTTACCTTTCTTAAATTTTTCCTTAGGCTCTTAATTTGGCTTTTAATCAGCCTATAGCCTACTGACTACAATTATAATAGATAATCAAGCTCAAAGCAAGGGACGGTTCTTTTGCTTACATTTATTTGTTTTTCTGATTGCACTAAGACCAGATTAAATTTGTTTTTTACAAGCTTTTTTGCGATAGTTTTAAAAAAGCAATAAATGATGAGGAGGAAGAAATATCTGTCAACCATATTTAACAGAATGGTATTTTTATTTGAGTCAATAAAAATAAAAGAATATAACATTGACTTCCATATCATACAATTAAAGACTATATCATTAATATATATTATGATGTTAAAACCATTTGTAATAGATTTCTTAAAAAATTTGATGCAGAAATCAAACTTTATCAGCCAAGAGATAAATCCTTCGAAGAAATATTTGGAGATGCAATATTTATGTAAAAAACAGCTAAACCACCTCTTTATTTACCTTTTGGCTTTTTAATTATAATAAATATGGCCTGGATAATTACTGCATAGATTAATGGTAAAAATGTGACTATCCAATTACTTAAAATAAATTTTCCTGACATTATTAACTGAACTAAAAAAATACAAAAGACTGGCAAAGAACATAAAATCATATACCTACCTATAAAATCACTAAGCTTAATGCTATCTTTTTTCATTCGTTTTTTGACAATACAAACTATCCCCCAAATGAATACTACGGATACAACAAGATATATCAGGCTATCAATGTCGAGGAGAATAGAAGGGCTATCCCAAAAATGCCATTTCTTTTCGTAAGATAACTCGTTCATAAAATCACCCTTTTTAATATATTTATACAGACATAATAATTCATTGCCTTCTCAAAACAATAACTGATGTCTTTTAATAAAAAATAAAAGGATAGCTCTTTGCTTCTTATTTTACTTTGTCTGAATTAGGAAAGCAAAGAATTATCCCTTTATTTTTTCGCCTAATAATTTTTCTATATAGTCTTCAAGTAACTCTGTCTTATAACCAAGTGAATAGCTTTTATATACTTTTGCGTCTTTATCAATCAATAATTTTCTAAATTTTCAAATCATTTATCCTTATATCTCTTAATATAATGACTCGAGTTCTTCGTATTGCGAGGTTAAGCCAGATTTTGTAACTGTATTAACTATGAGTAAAATCTTACTTTTCATTGTGATAAAGAAAGCTCTTCTCCCTTATTATCTTTTACTGTAAAGTCATATACATTCATATCCCATTTTTTTATCTTATTTTTAACGCATGAAAAAGAATTTTTGGCTTAATACTTTTGTGAAGAGTAAAAAATTGCAATAGTTATTATCTCAAAGTAATTGATAAACTATTAATCTATCCATCTGAAGCAGAAGAACCGTCCCCGTGCTTCACCGTGTTTCTTTAAAGCTCTTTATTCTGCATTACTTTACAACTAATCACATAAGATATTATTGCAGCTAATATTACAAATAAGGTAGCACTCACTCCAATAACCGTACCATTTAAATTATCTAACTTTATAATCATGCTATTTATTCTTTCTGCTCCAATCACCTTTTCAAAAAGAAATGAAAGTATGGCTGTGATTCCAAATATGATTAATAAAACAATCCTGCTTTTTTCTGCACCGAACTTTAATTGGATTGGAATCATTATTGCCATAGCCAATAGCAAAACAGGTAAAAATGAGACGATAATTGGAACTTCATTGGCAATTACAATATTAGTCTCTCTAAGAAACTTTGAAGCAAAGTATAGAACAACTGCAAAAATCCATGAAATAAAAGTCCCACTTAAACATAATAAATATTTCTCTTTAACATACGTTTTAGTATCTATTGGCAATGTCATCAAAAATGTATATCCATTATCTATCTCATCATAAGAAATTGTACTGATGGTCAACATCATACCTAAAAATGGTAAATATCCGAGTATAAATGTTCCCTCCTGTGTAAATCCTATTACGACAGCAAGAGCTAAAAAAAGAACGAGGGTCTGTTTTCTGCGTAAAAGCAATCGTATATCTTTTTCAAATAAGCCAGCCATTATCTATACCCTCCTGTCATCATCAAAATAAGCTCATCAATTCCACCTTTTTCAATCACAATATCAGGATACTTTTCCTGATAATATTTCTTTTCGTTTGTAAAACATGCATACCCATAATGTTCCTTGTGACTTTTCAAAATATACGTTTGGTCAAGAGTCGCATACTGGGCTTCATTTACCTTTAAGATACCATACTGATCCAAAATGACATCTGTATCTTCATGAAGGATTATCTTTCCATCATGAATCAAATAAATATCATCACAAAGGTTTTCTAAATCAGAAGATATATGTGAACTAATCAAAATTGTACGCTCTTCATCTTCTTCTAAATAATTTCTCAGCATATCCAGTATTTCATTGCGTGCTTCTACATCAAGACCTGCTGTAGGTTCATCCATAATCAAAAGTTTTGCTTTATGTGTCATAGCAACTAAAACACGAAGCTTTGCTTTCATTCCAGTTGAAAATTCTTTTACTATCTTATCTTTTGGAAGTTTTAATTCCTCGCACTTTCTTTGAAAATACGCCTTGTCAAACCCTGGATACATTTTTACAAGGATAGACTCAATATCCAAGATATTAAGCTGATTACTAAAGCCTGTGTCAGCAAGACAAACTCCTATCTGCTCCTTTTCTTTTATAGTAAGTTTGCAGCTTTGTGTACCAAAAACACTTGCTTCTCCACTATCAGGTTTAACCAACCCTAAAATCAGCTTTATAGTAGTACTCTTACCTGCTCCATTCTTTCCAACAAGACCCGAAATTCTGCCCTTTGGTATTGCCATCGATATATTTAATTGAAAGTCACTATAAGTTTTTACAACGTTTTTTAACGATATCATGACTCATCCTCCATAATAATATTAACAATCTCAAGGATTTCCTCCTTGCTCAATCCAACTGCCTTTGCCTTATCAATGGCTTTTGTGAAAGCATCTTCAACAGCCTTTCTTCTTGCTTCAACAGCCAACTGTTTATCAGAAGCAGTCACATAAGTTCCTTTTCCATGAACGGTTGTTACAAATCCTTCTTCTTCTAACCTATCGTAAGCCTTTTTCACTGTTAAAGCACTAATACGAAGCTCTCTAGCAAGTGTCCTTACAGAAGGGAGAGCCTCTCCTTCTTTCAATACGGATTGAATTATTTTAGATTTAATCTGATCCATTAATTGCTCATAAATTGGTATCATTGATGAATGGTTAAGTATAATATCCATATTAGATTACCCCTTTTCAATAAACAGTATATAACAGTGTATATCAGTTGTCAACTACTATATGAAACAGAGGACAAAACAGGGGGACGGTTCCGAAGCAAGGGGACGGTTCTTCTGCTTCATTCTTCAAAAAGAATGAAGCAGAAGAACCGTCCCCTTGCTTCAGAACCGTCCCCATGCTTCGGAACCGTCCCCGTGCTTTTCACTTGCTTTATTTATTTTTTCTCACACCATTTTCATCTATTTCATAGCCATCCACCTTGGTATTTTTGGCAAGCGACCCGTCATTATAGAAGTAATACCAATCATTATCAATCTCTAGCCACTTATCTGAAACCATCAGTCCATCCTCAAGGAAGTAGTAGCTCTTTTGGTTAATATCCAGCCAGCCTATAACGGCATTATTCTCCAAATAATATCTCCAATTGGTGCCATCCTTCACCCAACCGGTTTTCAATATTCCATTAGCATTAAAAAAATACTTCACTCCATCAATAGTATGTGTTCCGATTAATTTCTCTCCATTTTTGTAGTAGGACCACTGTCCAATATCATTCAATGTCCAACCATAGGCTGTATCATGGTCTATGGTCAACTTAATGTAGCGGTAAAGCATGGAACTGACTTGTGCACGGCTAACAATATTCTTTGGATTAAATCGATTGTTCGTGTCACCCATCATGATTCCTGCCTGGTGCATAGCTGTAATTGCTGTTTGATAATAGCTATCGATGTTTAAAATATCAACAAAAGCAGTTGCTTCGTGGATGATAGGTAGTTTATACCCAGTAGCCTTAGCATAGTTTTGAAAGATGACTGCAATTTCTTCACGGGTAATTACCCTATCTGGTGCAAATTTTTGATTACCTATGCCCCCCACGATACCTTTTTTATATGCCCATTCTATATAAGGACGGAAAGGGCTATTGTCTTTTACATCTGTGAAACTATTGCTATCATATGCATTTACATCCACACCAGCCAATTTTCCTAAAGCAGTTACTAGTATTCCCCTTGTCATGGGCATGTCAGGCTCGAAAGTTGTTTCAGAAGTACCAGTAATCAAGCCTCTAGCCACTACATATTCGATAGCCTCCTTACCCCAATGGTTTTCAATGTCAATAAACTTTACACTTGGTTCTTTATAAGCTACGCCGTGAATTAAGAGATGGCTAGTTGTTATTTTTAATGCACTCTCATTGATGTCATAATTTGCTCCATCAATAAGACTTGCATTACCCTTTTCATTTACATATGCACCGCAAAGATAACTCACTGTTTCATTTTTGCTTGGTTCATATTGTATAGAAATGGTTGCAATACCGTCGTTTAAATCAGAAATCATAATGGTTTTTCCATCCTTAACATAGCTAACTCCGATCTTATATACAGGTCTTATACCTATAAATTCCTTTGCTTCTGCAGCAATGTTTTCTACAGCTTTAATTGAAATGGTAATATCGCCTTCGCTTTGATTTTTAATTTCTTCTAAAGCCTTTTCATCAAAACTGATTGTTACAGGATATCCGCTGATTTTATAACTTTTAACTCCTGTCCTCACCAATTTGTCAAAAGCACTTTTGCTATGAGTTACTGTCAGTGAAGATGAGTCCTTTGGTACAGAAAGATCTAACTCTACTGAAATTCCATTTCTAGTTCTCCCTTGATCCTTAGCATAAGATTGAGCATAATTTATTGCATCAGTAATTACCTTATCAGAGATTACTGTTTTGACTTCACCCTTATCTTTTTGTGTATTATTGATAAGTGCTGCCACAGTTACTGGTTGGTCTGGTTTCTTTTCTTCTAATATTTTGACCTGTGTTGTTGGGTTTGCAGGAGAAGATGGGCCTGCACTAGCTCCACCACCGCCTCCACTACCTCCACTGCCTCTGTCAACACCTTTATAAGTCCAGTTGGCGGTTATAGTGGTGTTGCCCTTAGGCATGATGAAAGTGGTACTTGCACTGCTGGCATTGGCAAAGCTGCCGTCACCGGAACTGGTCCAACCTGCAAAGCTATAATTACTCCTGCTGCCTGCATGGATAAAGACTTTTGTTCCAGGTGCATATTTGCCTGCTCCACTGTTATTGGCATAGCTATCCTTTACAGTCAGGGTGTAGCTTTCTACTGGAGCATCCTTATAAGTCGCTTTAATTGTTACTGCATTGGCTGGCATAATGAAGGTTGTATTAGGGCTATTGGCATCTTTAAAAACTCCATCTCCTTCACATATCCATTTATCAAATACCTTTCCTTTTGCTGGAGTGTTTGCTTTTATAGTGACTTCTGAACCCGCAGCATAACTGCCTGTTCCTATGCCATTTTCAACAGTAAGAAGGTAACTTTCAAAAGGCTCACCGTCTAATACTGCTGTAACGGTTACATCTTTGGAAGGCATTTTAAACCAAGTCCATGGTTCATCATCTTCTCCAAACTCTCCTCCACCATCATTTATCCACATATCAAACATTCTTCCTACTGGAATATTTGCCTTTATAGGCACCCAAATCCCTTCTGCAAATTTTCCTGATCCAAATCCATTTACCACAGTTAAATCATAAAAATCAGCATTTCTTACCCAAAGATCGATATAAGATGCTTCTTTGACTGTATACAGCATATAATCCTTCATTTCAGGGAATTCATGATCTAGTGTGCCGTCTGACTCTCTCACAAAGATTTCACCAAGTCCCAGATACTTAACTGGATCTGAATAAATACTTCCTTCCACAATTACAGTACTAGCACTTAAATTTTCATCACCAACCCCAACTTCAGAAGAATAAACATTGCCTTCTACCAACACCTGATTTTCGGAACCGTTTAATAATATCCCATAAGCTTTTCCAGTAACATCTCCTAATGCTTTGATATTGACCTTCCTGGTCTCTTTGGTCCCAGCATAAATTCCTACACCATCTTTATCTGTGGCAGTAGCATTTGTGACAACTACATTAGCATAACTTGCAACAACCTTTACTCCATATTTTGCTGCAGTTACATTAAATTCTCCTGGCCCTATAACAGTAAAATCACTAGTAGCATTTAATCCAATCTCTTGGTTAGTAATAAGATTTAGCTTATATCCATTCAAAAAATACTGCCATCTACATCCCATAGTTTCAATAGTCTTACCGTAGTCAATATTTTCTAGCAACTCTATTTCGTATTCTCTACCTTCTATAGCTAATTTCAATGCTGCATCCAGTTCTGAATAGAGCAAATCAAAACCCATATCATTGAAATCTAACATAGCACATTTTCGAGTTTCCACAGGAGAATCCACCTTTACAGACACCATTGAATCTCCAAAGCCATTGGTATAGATGAGAAATTCATCATCTATCAATTCACTAGTACGTTTTAATGCCCCCCAGGACTTAGGCATATAATTACTGCCAACAATAACATAGTTATCTTCATAAGTGCCTTCTGCCAGATTGATTTCTCCAAAGACGGTAACCTGTGTATAATCATATGGATCACCTATAAGATTTACTCCTACTTCAGCATTTATATCACCTAAAACTCTAACTTCGGAATCCCCTTTAGCATAGACTCCAATACCATCTCTGCTTTCATCACCAAGTGCTGTGGCATTAGTTACAGTGACTTCACTTCTATCTGTCCAGACTCCATATAACTTTCCCCTTGCATTTAATTGGCCTTCACCCATCAGTTGCAAGGTTCCATTAATTACCTTTAACCCTTCGTTATCAGTAGTGTCTATTGTTAGTGTCTGATCGTTGAGTTCAAGAGTAATTTTTTTATTTTCAATAATAACGCTTTGATCAGTAGTGAAGCTTTTTAATAATTTAATGGTTCCTGAAGAATCTACATTATCCAAAGCGTCATGCAATTTTTCATATTGCACACCATCGAGTTCGCAGACCATTTTTTCTTCGCTATCTGTTTTAGTTTTGAGTTCAAGATGAATAACATCGCTAGAAATAACCAATGGAGTGCTCAAATAATTCTCACCAACAACCATATAAAAATCATAATCTGTATTTTCTTCAGTTCCAGTTATAAGAATTGTTTCCTCGATTCCAGTGCTTAGCTTTGATCTTCCTGAAAAAATTGTTGACACATTGTTACCATCTGTTCCTAAAATAACTTGATTAATGTTGGGTCTAGCAGCACCCTTAGGTAAGAGTACCCAATATACATTATCCTTGTCACTTTCTGCAATATCTTGTAGTTTTATCTTCACTTCTACTTTATCGCTTCCAATAGCCCCTACCTTTGGATAGTCAGAAGCAATAAAGTCTACAGCCGGTCCCGAAGTAAAGGATGCACTAGCTAGCTCTGATCTATTTCCAGATTCATCTTCTAAAAGTACATAAAAAGTATATTTAGTATCATTTTGTGGTGCTAAACCAGATATGCTAATTGCTGATAACAGTTCCGATGAGTTATTAAATGCAATTAAAGCCGGCTGCCCTTCTCCGTCTTTCCCCGCTACAACCTGATCTTTATCCGGTACAGGTGCATCATTTTCCAACATAACAACATAGAAATAAGATTTTTCTATTGCTTTAAATCCTAGAAGATAATATCTTGAATTTGCTACCAGACTTTTACAATGCGGATAACCGTCTTCAGCAAAGGCAGGTGGTGTAGTATCAGTCTCTAAAATCCCATTAGTTTCCGGCAAGTCCTCCGTGTATAAAGCAGACTCCGGTGAACTACTATCTATATCTTCACTGATTTCATCTGTTAGCTCATCACTGATTTCACCTGCTAGCTCATTGCTAACTTCATCTGTTACCTCATTGCTAATTTCATCTGCTAGCTCATCTTGATTTTCAGCCTCAGTAAACTTTTCTTCTTCCAATTCATCTTCACTGCCAGCTAACATACCTCCTTCATGGATAGTTTCTATTGTATGATCATCTGTTGTAACTAATGCTTGAAGGGTGCAAAAGGGGCCAGATAAAAATATGACAAATGCCAAAAGCATTGTTAAAATCCTATAACTCCATTTTTTTTGATACTTAAACATCAAAATACCTCCTAAGTTTTTATTTAGTAATAAGTGTGTATAAAGTAAAGCCTATTATCTCGTCACCATCATTTAATATTCAAAAAAGTCATCTTTTTGATTCATCTTAATTATATGGTGTTCAAACTCCTTTTTATAATCAAAAATTATTAAAATTACTTGTGTAAATATCAAAAAGTTAACACCTCAATTAAAAAGTTCATGATATCAATTGTTCACTTTTTTAAGAAAGCTCCATGCCTTATTTTAAGATAGTAAACTTTCCGATGAGAGGTAGTTCCTTTGCCTTCCCACCAAATCCATTTACTAAACCCATAATTCCAAGTATCAAAACACCAATCCCATAGATTGGGATAAGTAGCCAACCGATTATAGGAATAATGCCCAGTACCACGTTTCCGGCAATAGCTGCAATCAAAAGTATCAGTGCTTGATTGGCATGAAATTTAGCATATCGGGATTCAGGACAGGCAAGCAGTGGTAGAAAGAACAGTAGATATGCAAGCCCTGCCATGGTTTTGTTGTTTTCAATATCCTCTGGAGTATAGATATTTTCTTGTGCTGAATCCAACTCTTGCTTTAAATGTTTTTGTTCATTCATCATTAATCCCTCCTTTTATGTTTAAAATCAAACATCTTTAACGCCTATTAGAATCTATATCATTCCTCCCTCGGTTCCCATAGATCACGAAAATTGATAATCAGTTCTGCTCGTGAATTTACATTCAGCTTTTTGTAAATGGCTGTCTGATAGGTATTGACAGTTGAATATCTAATGTTTAGTTTTTTAGCAGCTTCCTTGAGACTGTAACCCCCCAATAAAATAAAAAACGTTTCTTTTTCTCTAGGTGTCAGACTATCCACCAATTTTAACTTTTCATTGGGGGAAAGATTCAGCTTTTTCCCATAAGATGTTTCAGTACTATAAACTGTTGTTTCTTTTTCATCTTTCTCTTTTGTTTCTGATTTTGACTTCAATAGCATTTCTTTGATTCTATTTATAAGTCTCAGCTAGATCACCTCCTAAATTTACCTATGGGATATACAAATAATATAGTTTGGGAGATTTAGAAAAACACTTCATTAGTTCACATGAAATACGAAAAAACTCCCTCTCATTAGAACTAATGAGAGGGAGTTAAAGCTTGATAATCTGCTATTCTTTGTATTCTTGCAACAACAAGAAAAGTTCAGTACGACTATTAATATTTAACTTACGATATATAGATGTACAGTAAGTATTTATGGTGGCATAAGCTTTGGACTGCATGCCTGAAATCTGTCGAAGGGTATATCCCTCAAGGAGAAGTCTGCATACCTCTATTTCCGCTGGGGTAAGCTTATAATCCTTCAATCTAGCTTCTAATCTCGAGCACTGACTGATATCTCCCCGGTAGGCATCATCAATCCATTCCCCTAAATACAGCATCTTAGTAAAGAAAGGTGACAAGATAAAAAACAGGATAATAATGCAAATCGAAATAAAAGCCATCAATATAGAAGACACCAACTTTTCACTCTGACTGAAAATCTTGACAAAAACTAATGAGGCTAAGTAACACAGAGAGGAAAGAAGAAAACCCGTCCTATAAAAATAAATGCTTTGAAATTTTTTTATCATAAATCCGCCCAGATAATAAATGTTGACAATGCCTATGGAATAGGCAACTCCAAAACAAAAGGATGACATAAGACCAACATCTGGATACTGCATTCTAACTATATCTATCACAAAACCAAGAGCTAAAAATGCAATAGAAATATTCAGCATAATACATATATTCATCGAAAAACAGGATTGTAAAAGAAGAATCACAGCAATACCTACCAAAATTCCGATGAAATAAAAGCTTTCTATCTGACTTTTTTCAAAACCGCTCATCTGCTGAAGAATGGTTGGAGCAATCACATCATTTAAGGCAAATACTATATAAATCACTGGCATTAGAGAATATGCCTTTATAGGTGCCTTTACTTTTTGAAAGGAAGGTATCATGTCAGCATGTGTCTTAATATAATATGTTCCGAAAGCCAAAGTTATCATAATAAAAAAAATAAGAATGGTAATGGAATATAGCATAAGCTGATTACTAGTTAATATCGGTTTTATATACATTAATAGCTTAGGGAGCAGTACAACTAGAATCATGGAATAAAATTTTTCTGAATTATTTAAAACCATAAAAAAAGCATAAACATGCGAGATAAAAATGTGCCCAATACACGGTACAGCAATCAGCATAATTATTTTAGAAGGAATCCCTGGTCCAAGTAACAATACTGATATAAAGCATATAAGGGAGACAATAACACTGTAAAATGAGGCGGAAACAAATTTTTTTCCATCAAAAAGAAGTGGTATCAAGCTACCAGAAATCAACATTACAATAAAGTAAAAGGATGTATCACCCACAATTTGCTCAAAAAGACTTACCTTAAGTGCAAAGTCTCCCATTGGAAGAAAATATGCATAAAGCCAAACAGAAACAGCAATCCATCCCCAAAAATATGGCAAGTTTTCCCTTCTAACATCTTTGATGCTAAGCTTATTTGCAGACCAAAATTCTGACCCAAAGAGGCCTTTTAAATCAATTTTATGTACTAGCATTTTTTCTCCCCCCTGTGCATACATATGTGCTTTGTATCTACCGTCTCTTGGTTTCTCTGCTTTATTTTAAATAATTCGTGTATTTTATAAATGGTTATATGTACCATATGTTACTTCTCCTTCTATTATTAGAATGTATTATAGTATTTTTATTATAATACATTATTTCGTATTATAGAAGTAAAAATTGGAAGGAAGCAAGGGAAAGCATGTGAAACAAGGGGACGGTTCTTCTGCTTCATTCTTCAAAAAGAATGAAGCAGAAGAACCGTCCCCTTGTTTCAGAAGAACCGTCCCCTTGTTTCACATTAATATTTTCCCCCTAAATCAAGCTTAACTTCATATTCTACTGGATTTTGTTTAAATAGATATTCACCTTTTCTAATGGAAGCAAGAACACCAGCACGATTTCTTATTACATCGAATGGACTGTCTCCGTCAAGAACAATGAAGTTTGCATCTTTACCAACATCCAAACCATATCTATCTTGGATATTTAGACATTGAGCTCCATTGTAGGTGATTAAATCTAAATTTTTTTGAATATGTTCTGGTGACATGATTTGTGCTAAATGAATACCATTGTCAAGAACATTCATCATATTTCCATTACCCATTGGATACCATGTTGGATAGGCTATACTAAATAGGACAGTTTTTCTCCGAACATGATATAATAAAATTATTGGAGGAGAAAGACATGTCAAAAAAATATTATGAGGAAAATTTCAAGAAGCAAATTGTCAAAATATA
>JAAYRK010000023.1 GCA_012518815.1 Candidatus Epulonipiscium sp.
TAATATTATAACGAAAACATGGAAGTATTTCTTCCTACTAATTACAAGAATAGTATTCTTTTATTTTGTTAACATTTTCTAAAATTTTATTTATTACACTTTGTGGCTTAATTACTTTAACATATTCGCCAAAACCTAAAAGCCAAGAAGTAATTTCTGTTTCATTATTAACATATACTTCTATCCTAGTTGTCCTACTATTTATACGAATTATTCTTTGTTCCTCACCAATAATAATTTCTTTAATAAATTCATTTAAAGGATGATAAAAATCTACAACTAAATGTATTCTATCTTGCGTAAATACTCCAAAATTTTGCTTTGAAATAATACCTTCAATGCTACCTTTTTTGATAAATGTTTCATCAATTATTTCTAATTCTTTTATCCTAATTACCTTAAATAATCTATATTCCTTCGCACTTTCACAATATGCATGGATGTAAAATGCACCTTGATATTGTTGCAATCGATAAGGATGAATAATTCTATTAGTCAATTTATCAGAGTTTACAGAATAATACTTAATCATTATTTTATTATTTTGCACGATAGATTTTTTTATATTTCTTAAGAATTCTTTTTCAATTTCTTTATGTACATTTTTATATTGCAGTTTATAATTAATGCAGTCTTCTTCCCTTCTTGATAACTGACCAGGTTCTATCAATTTGTAATAAAGCCTATTAAAATATTCTTGCTCTTCAAATACTTTATTCTCTGAAAAAAACTGTTTTATCTTTGCCAATGCAGTTAATTCTTCATTTGTTATCTTTAATGGTAATGGCACTGATTGTCCAACACTTTTATATCCTCCTCCTTTAGATGCATCACTTTCAATCACATATCCAAATTTCCGAAGTTCCTGTATATAGTAGCGTATTTGTCTTGTAGAAACTCCAATTTCTTGAGCTAATTCTTTAGCATTAAAAATTCTACTATCATCCTCAAAGATTAATAATAATTTCAAAATATTTTGTATTGCACTCAATTCTGCATACTCCTTTTCTGATTATTCTATATTTTACTACATTATATGATAATTTTATACAATTAACAAGATTTAAACTATTTCATCTCTAATTACTTTTACCTCACAAATCCTACTATTACTAAAAGCATTGTTAAAATTTCTGATATATTTGCGTATATGTTTTAAATATTTATCTTTCTTTTCGTATGAATATATTGCAATACATCATTTTATATTTTTATAAATTTCTTATAATAATTGTTAAACCAATAATAATGCTGTTATTAATACTGTAAAAATTAAAGCTCCCCTTCTAGTAAACAGTCTTCTAACTGTCTACAACAAGGGGAGCTTTTTTTATTAATCTTCTCCTGTCATATCCTTAATTCCTCCGCTAAATGACTAGCCATGAGCTTCTACAAAATCGATAAAGCTATTTAAAAAATCATCATGATTAATAAAATTCTGTATTGAAACACAATCATTAATTTCAATAACTCAATTATCTTTAAGACTCTTACTTAAAGATAATGCATCATTAATTCTATCTAGAGCATAATTATATTTTTTAATTCTTTCCCTATCTTTTTCAGTAGGATTTTTAATTCGTGAAAGATTTAAGTTATCACATAAATCTGCCTTTTTTATCTGGCAAGCAATGTCATTACCAACTACCCTATCAATGTACTCATTATAACTTTCTCCAGGTCTTTTTGTAAGACAATCTAATGCTTTAATAACTTCTTCAGAAAATCCTTCTTTACGAAGATCATCAAAGCTAATATTGGAATCCTCAACTACATCATGTAAGACAGCACAAATTCTTTCAATCTCTTTCTCTCTTGTCATCATCACTCTCAAGGGATGAAGGATATAAGGTTCGCCAGCTAAATCTACTTGTCCTGCATGAGCACGATTTGCAAGTTCTATTGCTTTATTTAGCATTTGATACCACAACTCCTAAAAAACATTCTTTAGCTATAGTCTTATATTTTCTTCAATTTTTTTCATCTGTGTGATTAAATCTTAAGCCTTGCTTTAATAGAATTAATCTTTTGTAAATACTTTTTCACCTGAGAAAATACTCCAATTGCTATTTGCATAATTCTTGATATCAATATTTACAACTATTTCATTTTCTTTAAATATAATTGTTCCTTCTCCACCATTACCCCATGCATCGTCATCAAAGGTAAAAGTAGCTTTTGAATCCGCTATTTTTATTTGCGTTTCTACATATGCTATCCGGCTTGCTGGAGGTATTGATGTCGTAATAATTTGTATTTTAGCTTCCTCCATATTTAGAATAATTTCTGTACCATAAAAAACAGTAGAACCTGCTTCATCTAAGCCTATGAAATAATCCTCTGAATACCAATGACCACTATAGCTATTTAAATCTAATTCTTTTGTATCAGCTACTCCTTCACTTTGCGGACTATCGGATAATTTATCAGCTTCATTATTGTTAGTTTGTTCTATTTCTTCTTGCTTTTCTTCTTCATTCTTTTCAATTTTTTGCTCAGATATATCCTGCAAATTAACTGACTCGGCATTTAAGTCAGCTCCTGTTTCATTTCTTTTAAAACATGAAGTCATTAAAAAAATAGCTACAAAACATAATAATACTGTAAGTAAACAAATTGACTTTTTCATTATCTTTTCCTCCTTGGTAATAAATAAGTAA
>JAAYRK010000024.1 GCA_012518815.1 Candidatus Epulonipiscium sp.
AGGCAATAATTATAAGAACATATAGACTACTGGTCAAGTATGGATAAAAAAGTGATTCTCCTGTATATGAAACTATTAAGGCTTCAAAAAGTAAAAAATGAATTAATGAAGGTATAAAAAGAAGCCACCATATTTTACGAGACATATATAAGTCTTTATAGATAATATTAAATATGCTTTTGTTCATTTCTAGCCTTCCTCCTTGCTGCGTTAATATGTACCATAATATCTTGCAAAGAAGGTCGTTCGATGATAACAGAATCCCCAAACTTTTTTTGGATGCTCGGAATATCTACAGTAAGAGCCTCAAAGCCAAAGGAATTATGATCTATATTAACAAAGGATTCTTTTATATCTGCATTAAGCAAGTCATTAGCACCTTTTACAATGGCATAAGTCTCAATAATCTCATCTTTTGAACGGCTAAATATAATTTCCCCATCTTGAATAAAGGTAATATAATCAGCAATTTTATCTAAGTCGCTTGTTATATGGCTTGAAAAGAAGATTGACTTATTTTCATTTTGCATTAATTCTAAAAGCAATTCTAATAATTGGGCACGAAAGACTGGATCTAAACCTGCAGTAGGTTCATCCATAATAATCAAATCAGGGTCGTGGGATAAGGCCATAGCAATTGAAAATTTCATTTTCATTCCTTTTGATAATTTTTTAACCTTTTTGTCTAAAGGTAAATCAAATTGCTTAATGTATTTATAAAAGAGCTCATCATTCCATTTTGAATAAAAAGGAGCTATTATCTTTCTTATTTCATGCAGCTTAAAGTCCTCATAAAAGCAATTTTCATCATAAACAAAGCCGATTCTATCTTTTATTTCTTTTTCATTCTTAATGTGGTCCTTTCCAAAAATCTGAATGCTGCCACTGTCTTTTTTTATTAGATTCATAATTAACTTAATAATTGTTGTTTTTCCTGCTCCATTAGGACCGACAAAACCCATAATATATCCTTGTTTTAACTCAAAAGAAATATCTTTTAAAGAAAAGTCCTTATATTTTTTATTAACGTTTTTAACTGCTAGAATATTAGTCATGCATATCCTCCTCATATAGGAATTTCAATATTTCAATTAGTTCATCAAAAGTTAGATTTATAAGTTTACTGTCCCTAATAATTTCTGATAGTTTTTTTTCGATTTCTGATAATTTTTTTTCCCGCATTAGTTCTTTATTTTGGCTTGCAACAAAGGAACCTTTTCCTGCTACGGTTTCAATTAGTTTTTCTTTTTCTAGTTCTTCATAGGCTCTTTTTGTGGTAATCACACTAATGCGAAGTTCTTGTGCTAATTTACGAATTGAAGGAAGCTGAGTGCCTTCAGCAAGTTCGCCATATAATATTTGACTTTTAATTTGTTCTACGATTTGTTCATATATAGGTTTGCTTGAGCTATTAGATAATAATATTTTCATAACTATCTCCTATCTATCAATGTACATACTGTACATACTATATATATACAGTATATACATTGATAGCACAGCTGTCAACTAAAATATTTAAATTTTTTATTTTAGTTAATAAAAAGTTTATTGCCTTTTTGCATAAGATAGTTAAATAATAAATTCTATAAACTGAGATTATTAAAGCTTTTGCGGCATTTTAAGAAAGTTGCAGAATTATCAAGGAGTATAATAAGCTTACTCTTTTCTTTAGCAAGATAACGTGATATAATGGTAAAGTAACTTTACTTTTAACTGGAGGTAATAACAATGAAGAAATTAAATATGAAAAAATTAATGTCACTATTTTTATCCTTAACTATACTTTTTGCATTGTCAGCTTGTAATTCAAAAGAAGACAGTGATTTAAGTTATGTTAAGAGCAAAGGCACCTTGATTATTGGTTATACGAATTATGCACCCATGAATTATTATGATGAAAATGGAAACTTTACTGGTTTTGATACTGATCTTGCAATTTTGGTTTGTGAAAAACTTGGTGTTAAGCCTGAATTTGTTGAAATTAACTGGGATACCAAGGAAGTAGAACTTAATGCAAAATCTATTGACTGTATTTGGAATGGACTAACTATTAATGATGAACGTAAAGCTACCATGGAAATTACCAAACCTTATGTAAAGAATGCCCAAGTAGTTTTGATGAAAGAAGGGGCAGATTATAATGGTACTGAATCTTTAATCGGTAAGAGTGTAGTAGCCGAGCAGGGTTCTGCTGGTGAAACTACTATTTTAGAGGATGAAAATTTAAGTCAAGCAAATTACATACCTAAAACATTACAAACAGATTGCTTGATAGAGTTAAAAGCTGGAACTGTTGATGCAGCTGTATTAGACTTAACTTTAGCAAATACTATGACTGGAGCAGGTACCAGTTATGAAGATATTATAATAGTAGATAAATTAGCAGAAGAAGATTATGGAGTTGCATTCCGTAAGGGTTCTGATATTTGTGAAGAAGTAAATAAGATTTTTGATGAACTTCTTGCAGATGGAATCATGGATCAATTGGCTGAAAACTATGGATTGGATTTAGCTGAATAACATTATGCTACATATTAATATAAAATAAACTAAAAGTCAGAGGGTATCCTCTGACTCACTACTTATATGTTGAGGGAAGATAGCTATGAATGAGATTACTATAATAATTAGCCGCTTATCAGAAAGTTTTATGCTCAATTGTAAACTCTTTGTATTAACCCTTTTATTCTCCTTACCCTTAGGGCTGGTGATTGCTTTTGGCTCTATGAGTCGTTTTAGCCCCCTTAGGTGGTTGGTGCGGACTTTTGTTTGGATAATTAGGGGAACACCGTTGATGCTTCAGCTTATTGTAATTTTCTTTGGACCAGGTCTTTTAGGGATGTCCTTTTCTTGGCCCGGTGGAGCATCAGGACGTTTTGTTGCTGCAACAGTTGCTTTTATTATTAATTATGCTTGTTATTTTTCAGAGATTTATAGAGCAGGAATTGAGAGCATACCAGCAGGACAATATGAAGCAGGTCAGGTCTTGGGTATGACAAAAAGTCAAATCTTTTTTAATGTAACATTGCTTCAAGTAATAAAACGTATCATTCCGCCAGTTGGTAATGAGGTTATGACCTTAGTAAAGGATACATCTCTTGCACGCATCATTGCTAATAAGGAAATTATTATGATGGCTGGCGAATACACCAACAAAGGACTTATTTGGCCTCTTTTTGCAACAGGGATTTATTTCCTTATCTTTATAGGGGTCTTAACTATACTGTTTGATTGGTTAGAAAAGAAACTGAGTTATTTCCGTGTGTGAAAGGAGGGAACCCCATTGGCGATTTTAGAAGTTAAAGCTATCGAGAAGTCTTTTGATAATACTCATGTCTTAAAAGATATTAATTTTTCCTTGGAAAAAGGAGAGGTAATGGCGATTATAGGTTCTTCGGGAAGCGGAAAAACCACATTATTAAGATGCCTTAATTTTTTAGAGAGGCCTGATAAAGGAACTATCATTGTAAATAATGAGGTAATTTTTGATGCAATGGATCCCTCTACCCAAAAGGAAAGTGAAGTGCGAAAAAAACGTTTACATTTCGGCTTGGTTTTCCAAAACTTTAACCTATTTCCTCAATATACAGTTCTAAAAAATGTTACCTTAGCAGCTGAATTACTAGCTAAAGAGCGTTCTGATTACAAACAAAATAAAAAAGTTATTATAGAAGAAATCCAGGAACGGGGAAAAACGCTTCTTTCTCAGGTTGGTCTTTCGGATAAGATGAATTTTTATCCTCATATGATATCTGGTGGACAGCAACAGCGTGTGGCTATTGCCCGTGCCCTAGCCTTAGAGCCAGATATTTTATGTTTTGATGAGCCTACTTCTGCTTTAGACCCTGAGCTTACAGGCGAAGTATTAAGAGTAATCAAGGGCTTGGCAGAGCGGAATACTACAATGATTATTGTAACCCATGAGATGGACTTTGCCCGGGATGTAGCTGACCGAGTTATTTTTATGGATGATGGTGTGATTGTTGAACAGGGTAGTCCTCAAGAAGTGTTTGCTAATCCTAAAGAAGAGAGGACTAAGCAGTTTTTAGCCCGTTATAATAATGCTTAAATGGCAATAATAAAACCATGATAGTTTTTGAGACTATAAATTATTTGCTAAATTATATGAGAATGTCTTTTATGACATTCTTTTTTTATATATAATATTTCTATTGGACAGATGTTTTATAGAAGAATTACAAAAAGAGCTACTTGAATGTTCCAATGAAGCTATTTTATTAGATATAAAAATGCAAAAAATTCTTGAACTTATAGATTCAAGAAATTAAAATGAATTAAGAAAGGATAGCACAATGGGAGTAAGAGATTTTTATTTAATAGTAATCGTAATTGTAGCACTCGTTATTGACTATATTAGAAGAAAGAAAATAAAAGAAATGTTTATTTGTGATTCCCAATTTGGTATATTATGCTTTAAAAGAAATAGATATAATGAAAGTTGTAACGACTTGGTATGTTATGATAAAAGAATTAGATTTGGAAACTACAATCCCACTATTCAAATAAAAAATTATAAAAAAGATAATCACAAGTTATATGTGAAAGCTTTAAACTATGTTTACGAGATTCAAAATGAAATAATAGAAAGTTTATGTAAAGAAATTCGAAGCTATTCTAATAGTTGGAATCTGCGTGATAAAGATAGTAATTTAATTACTTATGAATATATAAAAGAAAATTTTAATGTCGATACAATCATAATTAGCATTGAAGCTGGGGAAATAATAGCAGCAATTAAGGCATGGTGTGATGGGGTAATAGAGGATCAAGATATTGCTATGTACATAAATTGCACAAAAAAAGAAATAGTAAAATATTCTATTGAAGAATAAATAATAATTCTTTAGGGGTGGTTGAGAATTTATGAAACAAAATTTCACTTTAGGTATTTCTTATACTTGTGGTGAGGAAAAAAAGGACCTAATAAAAATAGAAGAATTGGTATTTGAAGATTCAAAATTAGGGACAATTAGATTTTTTAGATATGATGATTGCGATGAATTGATATCTGAAGGTTTAAATATTAAGTTTGGTAAATTTAACCCTAGTATTGAAATAAGTATTTATAAAGAAGAATATAATTACCTATACCTTGAAGCTTTAAGATATATTTATGAAAATCAAGATGAAATTTTAGATAATTATTATAAAGAAGCTGTAGAAGTTTGTAACGACTGGGGAGTATATGATGAGGATGGGAACTCAATTACAATTACATATGAATACGCAAGTGAAGATTTTAAAATTTCTGAGATATCGCTTTATTCATATAAAAATAAAGAAGTAATGGCAATGCTTTGGGGTTACCCATCAAGCGACTTGCTTGGAGGACATGGTTTAGATGTGTCTATAAATTGTACAACAAAAGAAATATAATATTTGCTTCAGTGATAATTAAGTAAAAATAATATTACTTTTCTAAAAAAATAATAAAGGATTGAATTTATAAAAATCTTAAGATATAATTGAGCGTGAAAATTTTCAATATTTGTCGAAACAATAATATTTTAAAGAGAGAGGTAATAGGGTATGGAGCTTATAAAAGAAGTGCCAATTAATACAAAAGGTGGGACTGCTCGTTTTTATGCTGATCGTGTAGAGTTTAATGACAAGACAGTTTTGTATAGTGAAATTGAGGCATTAGAAACAAGACATATGGTTACCATTAATAGATATGTAGGCATTCCATTAAGTCGGGCTTTTGATGGTACTGTATTCTTTATTATGTCAAATGGCAAGAAACAAAAAATTGATTTGAGAGCCGTGGCTATGTTTGGCATACCTATCATGAACAATCCCCAAAAATATGAGGAACTTTATCCAGAATTGTTTGAAGCAATTTTTTCTATTGTTGCAAAAAGTATGGCACAAAAATATATTGATATGATAAAAGAGGGAGCTACTGTTGAAGTAGCTGGTTTAGCTATTAACAGTACAGAAGCTAAGCCAACTAAAAAGTCAAAGAAGCCTGTTATAATAAACAAAGATAACTATCGTGACTTTGAGATTACAAAAGGTGATGGTGTAGCTATTTACGATAAACCAGGTAACTTAATATGGCAATCTTCTTTTGTGAGCAATAAGAATGCCTTCTTAATTCCACATATCTTTAATGCTATTTTTGCTTAATTTAGAGGTGGAGAACTATGGCGAAAATAAAATGTAATATATGTAAAAAAGGAAACAATGGGACAGTTTGCAGCCGCTGTGGTGCAAGCATTGGTGATACTGCGACAGAAGAGCTTGTACTTTCTGCAGGAGGATATGTTTTATATAATGACGACAAAGGTAAATATGTCGACAAGTTTTCATCTTGTAAAGTTGCTATGACTAACAGACGATTAGTAATTTATAGAATAAGGCCTGAAGCAGAAAACCCAGCATGGGGATTATTTAAGGATTTAATAAATCTCCTAACAAAAAACCCCTATATTTCTATTGATTTTAATAATATTGAATCTATACGGCGTTATCGCGAATGGTATACAATAAAGACGAAAATCGGTACATATTCAGTGTGTATGTCAAAACAAGAAGAATTTGATAAACTGTTTGCACCATATAAAGATCCAGAAGAGTTATAGGATATTTTACGGGTATTATTAAAATTGTTAACAGCTATCTTTTTGTACGATTTTATATAATGAAATTGAAAGTTTGACAACATGTTGCCTTGGTACTACTGTTCATACATATGTTGGTATTTTTGTAGGACGTAGTTTTGATGCTGGTATGATAACTAGCATCAAATTGGAATGGATAACTTACTTGATAATAATAAAGAAATATTAAATAAGAAATTATTATATGAAAGCTAAGGTATATAAAGTGTTTTTAATAGCCACCAAGTTAAAAAGTTTTGGTGGCTTTTATATTTGGCATCTTATGTTGCTTAAAGTGCAAGTTATGCTAAAGCTGGCCGAGATGAAAAGGTTTTGTGATATGTTATGGCTAAAGAATGGGGGAGATATTTGCAGATATTTATAAGGTTTCTTATAATAAAGTAAAAGAAAGCTTATCTATGGTTGGACTAGAAAGTGCTTCTAAGACACCGGCTTCTAAACTATCAAAAGGGATGCGTAATAGATTACAACTGGCAAGAGTATTTATGCACACACCCAAAATTATTTTTTTGGATGAGCCAACCAGTGGCTTAGATCCAGCAACAAGTAAATCAATCCACAAGATGATATTTAATAAGAAAATTAGCGTACATGACCGAACAAATATTGAATTGCCTCATTCTAAAAAGTTTGCTGAAAAAATCTATGTTTAATGATATAAAAAGGCGATATAATTTTATGAAGAATTTTAAAAAAGCTTATCATAATATAAGAGGAATTAAAAATAGGAGTTAAAAGAATGAAAAAAGAAAACAAACTTTCTTTAGTATGGTTATCCTTTGTAATTTATTTAGTACTATTTTTAGTAATATGCAGATTTGTTGAAAATACTCAGTTAACATGGCTTTTGCTTAGTGGATACTCACTCTTTGCATCTTTAGTGTTGCTTAAAAAATATAAAATGCCAAACAAAAAGGCTGTAATAGTTGCAGTTTTTTTGTCAGCTTTGTATGTTTTATCTGAACTAGAATACTTTGGCCTTTATTCAGCAATAAGTATTGTACTGGTATTTATCGGGGTATGCTCTGTGATAGCCACATTTGAAAATGAAAAAGATTATGCCATATACTTTTTAAAAAGCAGAAGGACAAAAGATATTCTAATTTGAATAGCTATTGGAGTTTTTTTCGGACTTGTTTTTGCGGGGGTTAACTATCTTCTTATGAAGGGAAATAATGAGATAAGACATGCTAATGTCCTGAGTGCTTTCTTGCTGTCCATAAATCCTGCAATTAAAGAGGAAATTCTTTATAGGACGGTCTTTTATGCCTTATGTTTATCTGCTGTAAATGGAGAGTTAACTACAAAGGGTGAAAGGTTTACATATTATTTTATGATGATGATTCCACATATTCTTCCGCATACTGCAAATAGCTTTCAATATTTTACTTTGAATGAATTTGTTGTTTGGTTTGTTTCTATTATTTTGTATGCAGTGATTTTTGGATCTATATTTACAATCTTACAAAAAAACGTGATATCACTTTTGCTATGATTGCCCATGGGATAGTGGATTTTATCCGCTTTTGTATATTTAGCTTGCCAATATAAAATAAAAAGCAGCTTAAGCATTTTAATTGGCTAATGCTAAAAATTTGTAGCAACAAGTCGAAAATTGATATATAATTAAATTACCATTATACAAAGGCATAATACCATTATTTGTTAGTTGTTGAATGATAAATAATAGGTATTGACCTAAGATACAAATTAAAGGAGGATAAGAATGCAAGATAATTCATTAGTTAAACATGTAAGTGTGGTTAACAAGTGCTTGAATTGGTTCTTTTTCACAGTAGGATTTATCATGTTGATTGCTGGAGTTATAACAAAGACAATTGCTACAAGTATTATTCCTCTTTCAGTAACAATAGTTTCTGCTTTTGTTGCCTTCTTTTTAAGACATAAGAAAAAGGAAACGGCAGCAAGTATTGTTTTAGTTGCTTCAGCTTTGATACAAGTACTTCCTTTAATGTTAATGGTGAGAGATAATGCTTTTGTATTAGCTATGCTACCAATCAGTGTTGGTGCTTTATATTTAAATACTTGGATTTTTGCTATTGTCGGTATTATCACAAATATATTTACGATTATTTTACAATTATCAAATCCGACTCCTGATATGGTGAATGCTTTATTTGCATGTATTATGCAAGTTCTTATAACAATCATCTTATTTTTATTAGTAAGAGCCGGCGCAAAGCTGATAAGAGCTGCAAATGAAAATGGAGTACAATTAAGTATATTATTAGATCAGTTACAAAAAACGATGGATGCAGTTAGAACAAATACTTCTGTTTTAAACACTGATATTTCCAGAGGTAAAGAGAATCTTGGAATTGTCCGTGAAATAAGCAACTCAATCGCATCAGCGGCTCAGGAAATTTCTACTGGTATAGTTAGTCAGAGTGAAAGTGTTTCTCAGATTAACCAAACGGTGAAGAAAGCAGATGAGAAAGTATCAGAGCTGATAGACTTTTCAAATCAACTGGGAAAAGTTACTACCAATACCAGTAATATTGTGACAGAAGGATTTCACAATATTAATACCCTGGATAAGCAGATGGAGATTATTAATCAGTCCGTTACAAAATCTGTAGAGACCGTTCAGGAATTATCTAAGAATATGGATGAAATATATGATTTCTTATCTGGAATTACCCACATTGCAGAACAGACCAATTTGCTTGCCTTAAATGCAGCAATTGAAGCTGCTAGAGCTGGAGAATCAGGTAAAGGTTTTGCAGTAGTTGCAGGAGAAGTTAAACAATTGGCAGAGCAAAGTTCATCGATAGTAGAGCAGATTAATCAAATCATACATCAAATAAAGAATAAAACAAAAAATGTTTTCGATGAAGTAAGCAGAGGTCAGGAAGCGACTCAAGATGGAGAGAAAGTTGTAAAAAGTGTTAATCTTAGTTTTGAAATGATACAAGATTCTTTTAAAAATATGAATCAATATATTGCTGACGAAATTAGCAGAATTGAAAATATTGCAGACTTATTTTCTAATATTGAGAAAGAAATCGATCGCATTGCAAGTATTTCTGAGGGACATGCTGCTGCAGTAGAGGAGCTGTCGGCGACAATACAAGAGCATACTGCCAGCATTGAAATTATGAATAATTTAATGCAAAACATAAAAGACTCCAGTGATAATTTGCAAGCTGTTATTCAATAATACATAATTGTTGGTTTGCTTAATTATTGAAACAATTAGAATCTATAAGAAAACAGATAGCCCTTTTGCTTATAGAAATTTTTCAGACAGAGTTCTAATAGAAACTCTGTCTTTTAATTTATCCAAAGTACAAACTAGTTAAATGAAAGGAAATTTTATTTTCTAAAAGCAAATGACTGCTTAAAAAAGCATAATTTCTAATATTCATATATCGCAAATCGAAAGAATTTGTTAAAATAATTAATTATAATAATATCAAATAATATTGATGATAATTAAGCACTTTTTTATTTGCTATCTTAAGAAACAGTGCTTACTATACTTTAAATATGCAGGGAGTTTTGGTTATGAAAGAAAGACTCGATTTTAAATCTAACATATTAATCGGTTCCTTATTATTTGGATTGTTTTTCGGGGCAGGAAATCTAATTTTTCCTGTGTACATGGGCCAATTAGCTGGCCCAAAGACATTAGAGGCGACGATAGGTTTTTTAATGACTGGAGTAGGACTTCCGCTATTAGGAGTTATTGCTTCTGCCCTTTCGAAAAGTGATAGTTTATTTGATATGGCAAAACCAGTAAGCAAAGCCTATTCGGTATTTTTTACGTGTATGCTATATTTGACGATTGGACCTTTATTTGCGATTCCCCGAACGGCCAGTGTGGCTTTTGAGGTGGGATTAAATCCTTTTATTTCAAAGGAATACCTTAAACTTGGTTTGTTTATATTTTCCCTTCTTTTCTTTGTAATTACTCTTTATTTTTCCCTCAAGCCTGCTAGAATCCTTGATTGGGTGGGAAAATATCTTACGCCCATTTTTTTAGTCCTTTTGTCGGTATTAATTCTAGCAACTTTTTTAAAACCTATGGGACAAGCCAGTCAATATGAAGCTCAAGGTGCTTATGTGCAAAAGGCATTTTTTACTGGTTTATTAGAGGGCTATAATACAATGGATGCCTTAGCTTCCCTGGCTTTTGCTATTATCATTATCTCCAATATTGAAAAGCTTGCGATTAGAGATCCTAAGAAAAAGGCCATAGAAACAGCTAAATCAGGCTTGGTTTGCGTTATGGGAATGAGTTTTATTTATGCTTCCTTAGCTTATATGGGGGCAACAAGCTTAGGGGTTGTCGGTAGAGCTTCAAATGGTGGGCAGGTTATGTCTTTAGTTAGTGAATATTACTTTGGCAATACAGGCAAGATTTTATTAGCTGCCATTGTAACAGTTGCCTGTTTAAAGACAGCCATTGGTTTAATTACTTCTTGTTCCCAGATGTTTAGTAGGCTGTTTCCAAAGTCTTTATCTTATAATCAGTATGCGGCTTTCTTTACGATAATATCTTTTATTATTGCTAACTTTGGTCTTAATAAAATTATTCAGCTTTCTATACCAGTATTGATGTTTTTATATCCATTGGCTATTGTATTGATTATTTTATCACTGCTTTTTCCAGTTCTTAATAAAGCTGAAGAAGTCTATAAGTGGACAACTGCTTTGACAATCTTTGCGGCCTTCTTTGATCTTTGTAATGCACTTCCAGATACGATAAAGAAGAGTTCTGTAATCAACAGCCTAATAAAATTTGCCAGAGTTTATTTGCCAGGATTTGATTTTGGATTTGGCTGGCTTATACCTGCACTGGTCGGCTTTATCATAGGCATTGTCTTATGGAAAGTCCGGGGAAGAAGTTTAGAACAATAATTTTATATTATCTAATGATAATAAGGATATCTTACAAGTAATGAAAAGCCCACTATGCCTTTAAAAGAATAAGGGCTTTTGGTAAAAATTAAGTTTGAATAAAAGAAGTTAAAGTTGGCAGACTAGATAATGTTATCATGATTTCTTAAAAAGTCGGAGATATAAAATACAGTGAACAAAGTTTAAAATGAAATAATTTGTCTAATATATTGAGATTATGGTGCAAAATGCCTTGAAATGTGGTACAATTATTATTAGTCTGAAAATTGTCATTAATAAGGAGGCGGCAATATGAGTGAAATGATCAATAACCGTGAATATAGGCAAAAGGTTTTAAAGGAATTAATTAAAGAACTGCACAATGGTAAAACGGTCGATGAAATAAAACCTAGATTTGAAAAGCTAATCGAAGGAATATCAGCCGCTGAAATTACTGAAATGGAACAAGCATTAATTATGGAAGGTATGCCAATAGAAGAGATTCAAAGGCTTTGTGATGTCCATGCTGCTGTTTTTAAAGGCTCCATTGAAGACATACACAGGCCACAAAGTCCTGAAGAAGTGCCAGGTCATCCTATCCATACTTTTAAACTTGAAAATGACGCAATAACTAAACTTGTTGAAAGTGAAATTAAGCCAGAATTAGAGCGTTATAAAAAAGGTGAGACAACTGAGAGTTTAAAGAAGTTAGAAGAAAGCTTTAAGAAACTTTGGGAGATAGACAAGCATTATTCACGAAAAGAAAATTTGTTGTTTCCCTATCTTGAAAAATACGGTATAACTGCACCTCCTAAGGTAATGTGGGGGGTAGATGATGAAATTAGAGAAGGTATTAAAGAAATAAACAGGAGTCTTTTAGCTGGAAATAAGGATGTACTTTTAGAAAAAGCAGAAGAAACAGTAGATAAGCTTCTAGAGATGATTTTTAAGGAAGAAAAAATTCTTTTCCCAATGGCTTTAGAGACTTTGACAGAAGATGAATGGATTGAAATTGTAAAATCGGCTGACGAAATAGGATATTGTCTGATAACACCTAAAAATCAATGGAAACCTGCCCAAGTAGATATAGTTGAGAAGACACAAAAAGAAGAAGGAACAAAAGCACCTGTAGAAGAAGGTTATATAGAATTTGATGCGGGTTGCCTTACTCCAGAAGAAATTAATTCAATATTTAATACTTTACCAATTGATATTACCTTTGTGGATAAGGATGGTGCTGTAAAGTATTTTACTCAAGGTAAGGAAAGAATTTTCGCACGTCCTAAGACGGTTCTTGGAAGACAGGTTCATAACTGTCATCCTCCAGCTAGTGTACACATAGTAGAAAAGATTGTAGAAGATTTAAAAGCAGGACGTAAGGACCACGAGGATTTTTGGATTAAAATGGGCGAAAAATATGTCTTTATTAGGTATTTTGCTGTTAGAAATGAAAAAGGCGAATTCTTGGGAGTAATTGAGGTGTCACAAGACATTGCTCCAATACAAAAAATTACAGGTGAGAAACGTCTTCTTTCAGATGATTAGTTATCAATCATAGCTCAATTTTTTTCTCTTTGCTAAATATTTTCCATATTAGGCCTTCAATGCTGGATTATATCCAGTATTGGAGGCGTTTTTTTATGAAAAATTTTATTGACAATTATATCTTTACTCGATATATCGACTTGTGATAGAGAAGGACATTTTATTTAAGATTAATTTAAGGTGTATCTAAGGTAGATTAAAGCTTGCTATTTTATACTGTAATTAGGAGGTGGTAGGATGCTTATAAAAATGAAAGGAATAAAAAAATCTTTTGAGCAAAAGAAAATTTTTAACAATTTAAATCTAGAAATTAATAAAGGTGAAGTATTTGCCCTAATAGGTCCTAATGGTGTTGGGAAGACATCTCTTATGCGGATAATACTCCAATGGGATAAGGACTTTGAGGGGGAATATGTTAAAGAAGAAAACATAAGAATTGGTTATTCACCTGAGATACCAATGTTTCCAGAAATATTGACGGGCCGAAAGGTTTTAGAGTACTACATGGAAGTAAGGGGCTTTGATAAGTCTAGATATAAAAATGAAAGTGTAAGCTTAATGGAAAGAGTCGGCTTGTTATTAACTAAAGATACATTAGTAAAAAATTATTCAAAGGGTATGAAGCAAAGGCTTGCAGTTGCACAATCCTTGATAGGGGATCCTGATCTTTTGCTATTAGACGAACCTTCTGCAGGACAGGACTTTCTTGGTCAACAACAAATGCAAGATTTAATTGGTAAATTAAAAGAGGATGGCAAAGGTATAATGCTTAGTTCTCATCTTCTTTATGATGTAGAAAAGGTAGCAGACAGAGGAATTATTATAATGAATGAAAATCTATATAGACATTTTACTAAAGAAGATTTTAAGGATATGTCGTTGGCAGATATGTTTATTGAGTTATCAAAGGAGGCAAGTCATGAAAGCCGTAATTAAATTACATTTAAAAGAAAATATAAAAAAGAATTCCTTTATAATTTTTGCTATTTTAGGAACTATAGTAAGCTTGATAGTTTTATTTGAGTTGGAGTTTAGTGTTAATGGGATGAAAAGCACTTCAGACTATGCCATCTATGGGATTCAATGGAGGATACTTTCTATTATTGCATGCTTAGCAGGAGTTACTTTATCTATGAATGTTATAGCAAATCATAGACAAGGGACTAAAAGGGAATTATTAAAACTCCATGGTTTACCTGTGTATAAACAATATTTAAGTTTAATATCAGGTAATATAATAGTTGCTTTTTTAATGGCTTTAATTTTATGTCTAGGTATGTTTGTTCAAATAATTATTAAGGGTACAGATGTAACATTTTTTGGATTTTTAATGGCTTTATTTTTCTACTTGTTAACAATATTGATTTCAACACTTTTTATATCCTTGTTAACTATAATATTTCCATCAGTTGTAGCTGCATTGTTGGGAATAATGATAATTATCTTAGGCAATTTAAGAGGAACTTTAGAAATAATTATAGGAAATAAGGGTGGTATCTTTGGAAATATAATGACAGTTTTTTTAAAGTTTCTTCCTCCCCTTGATAGCTTTGGGCAATTAATTATAGATTTTTTTATGAAAGAGTTTTCTGATTTTAGCAAGTTATTTAGCAGTCTATTTTACCTTTGGCTTTTAATAGGAGTTACTTATTTGCTGACTAAGGTGGTGGAAAGAAATGAAAATTAAGAGGATTTATTTTTTTATAGGAATATGCCTAGTTGCTGGAATGTATTTTACTAAAATCGACAGTATCGATAAAGATAGTCTTAATTTAATAGAAAGAGCCAGAGAAATGGACTTAGAACAAAAATTGTGGCCTGGATATAAGCTTAGTAAATATCCTATAGATGTAAACTACGGTAGTGTAGAATTTAGGTATGACAATGGAGAAATAATAAGGCAAAAGCCAACTTTAGAAGTCTTAGCCTTTACTGCCTATCCTGAAGAAAATGGTTCTGTAATAAAAGTACTGCCTAAATCAATGTTACGCCAAGCCATAAATATAATGGGTGATATAAGTAATAAAGAAATAGAGCATTATTATATTGCTAGTTTATTTCATGAAGGATTTCATGCTTTTCAATTTGAAAATAGTGATGTTTTTGACATAGAAAAAAGTCAAAATATTTCTGAAGAATTCATGAATATTCTATATATATTAGACCATGATGAAAAATATCAAAATTTGTGGTTAGAAGAAGAAAGGGCTCTAGTTGACTATTATAAGAAAAATGATAAAGAAGCATGGTTAATAGCCTATAATAAAAGAACGAAATATCTAAAAGAAATCTTAGGAGATGATTATGATTTTTATATGGAAATGGAAAATGAAAAAGAATTAATAGAGGGAACAGCAAAATACATTGAAGATAAAGTATTAGATATTTTAAGAGGAGCTGAAAAAGAAATCGAGTCTTTAGATTTATATCAAAAAGGGCTTAATAAGTTTTATGAAAGAGGAAGACTTAAGTGCCTTATTCTTGATAAAGACAAGGCCTGGAAAGAAAATTTATTTAATTTAGACATTACATTGACAGATTTACTGCTATAATATAATTAAGAGAAAGGGGTGAGGGCTTGAAGGATACAATTATGATAGTTGATGATTCTAAAGAATTAAGAAAGATAATAAAATTATATCTTGAAAATGCAGGCTATGAAATAATTGAAGCGGAAAATGGGAAAGTAGCCATAGAGTTATTAAAAAATAGAGAGATATCCTTAATGATTCTTGATATTATGATGCCCCAGATGGATGGATTTGAACTATTAGAGGCTTTAGGAGATGACAGAAAGTTTCCTGTAATATTTCTTTCTGCCAGAGGAAAAGTAGAGGACAAAATTAGAGGACTTAACTTAGGTGGAGATGATTATATAGCTAAGCCCTTTGACCCAGGAGAAGTTGTTGCAAGAGTATTAGCAGTTCTAAGAAGAAGCCAAAGAAATATAAAAAAAGAAATTGTTGTAGGTTCTCTAAGATGGGATGTGGAAAAAAGATTAGTATATTTAGAAGATAAACTTTTAGAGTTAAGAGCTAAAGAGTATAAATTATTAACTATGTTTATGAAAAGACCTGGTAAGGTATTTACCAAACAAGAAATATACGAATTATTATGGGATGAGCCATATTTTCACGATGACAATACCATAATGGTACATATAAGTAATTTGAGAGATAAAATAGAAGAGGATCCTAGAAACCCTAAAAAAATCTTAACCATAAGGGGTATAGGATATATGATGGATGAAGGTTGTTGATATGGAGAGACGTAAAAATATATTAAAAAACACATTTAAGTTCATTGCTTTATTTATTATATTTAATATCTTGTTTTTTATTGTCATGTCAGCAATAATGCTATTTCCTGTAGGAAAAATAATGCCTGATTTTGTCCCTACGGCAGAGCAAGTAGAAGCTGATGATTTAGATTGGGAAGCAATTAATGAGATTGGTGGATATGGGCTTGTTATTGATAATGAAGGAAAGGTTATAAAGTCTTATTATCAAAAGGATGATAAAAAAAGCTATACTCATATTGAATTAGTTAATTTATTAGATATTAGAGATTATGAAAAAACTGTTTTTTCATTTACCACAATGGACAATAATAAATTGCTTATAATATATCCTTCTTCAGCTTTTAATACCATACCAAGTATGGATATGTCAGTGGTAGAAAAGAAGCAACCTTATTATTATCCAATACTTTTTGTAGTCGGATTAGTTATTTATATTTTTATGATATACATATTAATAAGCAGACTTACTAAAAAGATAAAGGTTGAATTTGACTTAATAAAAGCCGAAGAGGACAAAAAAGAAAATATGTTTTTAAGAGGATTAGCTCATGATATAAAGACACCTTTATCAACAATTATTACTTATGCAAAAGCCTTAGAAGATGGAATTGTAGAAAAGGGAGAAGAACAAGAATATAACAAAGTAATATATAACAACGGTATAATCTTAAAAGAAAGAGTTGAAAATATGCTAAGTCTTACAAGCTTAGGAGATAAAGGCATATTTTCACCTCAAGATGGAGACATTTTAGAAGAGCTAAGACGTTTTGTAGGAGATAATTATTCTTGGTATATAAAAAATAATACAACAATAAATATAGAATTTAGTGATAAAAGTAGATTTGTTACTAAATATGATAGAAAATTATTTGTAAGACTATTAGAAAACTTACTTCAAAATAGCGTTCATCACAATGACAAAGCAGTTAATATTTTTATTGAATGGGATAGCAAAGACAAAAAATTGATTATATATGATGATGGCAGGGGAGTACCAGAAAATATAAGAGCTTATATGTGGGAACCTATGGTAACAGGAGAAGAAAGTAGAACTGGTGAAAAATTAAGAGGTATTGGGTTGGCGAATGTTAAGAGAATTGTAGAGTTACATGGTTGGGAGATAGAATATGATGGAAAATTTAATATAAAAATAAAGTAAGCTCAGATTGAAGACTTAGAACAAAAGATCCAAAGATTATCATCAATTAATAAAAGTAAAATAAAGTTTAACTTGAGCTTACATAAATCTCCTGTATTAATAGGATTAAGCTTAACAGACTATACAGCAGAAAAAGTCTTGGATATAATAAAAAACTATAATAATTAGTGATTACAAAGATTTATCTATGGCTAGTTTCTACCATATAAAATGTTAGAAACTAGCTTTTTTACTGTTATTCAATAAATTATGTTAACAAGCTAATGCTTAATAGGTGAAAATACCTATATTTTAGTAAATAAGACTTATTAATAGCTGTATTAAATATGCATAAAAGCCTATTTTTCTTAACTATAAATAAAAATTTTTTGGGTATTTTTATAACTTTTTCATACATTAATTTACATAATAGTATCAAGATTAACATTGTTCTACACTTTGTGATTGACAGTAATATGCTTACTATTTATAATAAATGTATATTTAAAAATGTGTACTATCTCATTATATGTTATTTATTTAACAATGAAATTATAAAGTTTAAATATCAGATAGAGCTATATTTTTTCTAATTTCATTTATTATATAAAATTACTTTTCTATTACGTTAATTGTGCATATGTTACTAGTTTAATATATTAGCTGCACCTTAAATTTGTCTTAAATAACAGTTCTTTGTTTATCTTAAGTTAGTCAAGTATAGGATTCTAATCTTATTATACTTCCAGTATAGTAGAATTATAACTTAGTTATTATGCCACCATTGATGGAAAAAAATTAATTATAATCATATTAATGGAAATGGTTGTGTAATACATTTTAATTTTAATATGCTTTTATTTACAGAACACTAATAAAGTCTTTTGCTAGATTAATGTTTAAAGCTTATCTAGTAGAAATATGACCGCTTAAATAAGCTATCTAAAAGAAATGCTGTAGCTTAGATTAAAATTTTGTAGTCATTGCTAAAAATAAAATAGAAAGGAGAGTATGATTTTAGTCATTGACTAGTCATACAGGAGGGAGAATATGAAAAGGATTCTAATTGTTGATGATGCTGCTTTTATGAGACTAGCCATAAGAAAGGCTCTTGAAAAAAATAATTTTGAAGTAGTTGGAGAAGCAGCAAATGGACTAGAAGCTGTGAAGAAATATATTGAGTTAAAACCTGATGCTGTTACTTTAGATATTACCATGGAAGAAATGACAGGAATCGATGCCTTAAGGGTTATTTTAAGAAGTGACCCAAATGCAAAAGTAATAATGATATCAGCTATGGGACAGGAGGCCATGGTAAGAGAAGCTCTTATTAATGGTGCTAAATCTTTTATTGTAAAGCCTTTTAAGGATGAACAAGTAATAAAGGTATTAAATCAAGTACTTGAAATGTAGCCATAGGAGGTAAGTTATGTCAGGTACATATTCTAATGAACCTATGCTTGATATGTTCATATTTGAAACAAGTCAATTAATTGAACAACTTGAACAGATTATTTTAGCCAGTGAAAAGGAGACTGGCTTTAATTCTCATGCGATAAATGATATATTTCGAATAATGCATACAATAAAAGGTTCATCGGCCATGATGATGTTTAATGATATTTCTACTGTTTCTCATGCTATAGAGGATATATTCTATTTTTTACGAGAAGAAAATCCAGAAAATATCGACTGCTCTAAACTTTCTGATTTAGTATTAGAAGCTGTTGATTATATAAAAGATGAAGTAGATAAGATTAAGGCTGGTGAGGACACAAGCAATAACCCTTCTGAATTAATTGAGACACTAAAAGAGTTTTTGGCTAATTTAAAGAGTGAGAATAAGAGTATAAGTTTAGAAATAAAAGAGCAGCCAAAAGAAAAGCCCCAATATTATATAAGCCCAGATAAAACTGCATCAAATAATTATAAACACACATATAAAGCAGTAATTTACTTTGATGAAGGTTGCGAAATGGAAAATATCAGAGCTTATACAATCATTCATAATATTAAAGACATTACAAGTGATTATCACTTTTTTCCTATGGATATTATTGATAATGATGAATCTTGTGAAGTAATTCGCAAAGAAGGTTTTCAAATATACTTTAAAACAGATAAAAGCTATGAAGAAATGCATGAATTCTTTATGCAAACCATATTTCTTAGAGATTTGGAATTGACGGAACTCGAAGATGATGAATACAAAAAAATTGCTGAAACAAAAGAAACTGAAGTAGAAGAAATTAAAGTTTTATCTAGTGAACCTATTAAAGTTCCAAAGTTAGATGATGAAGAAAAAATTGTTATTGATAAAAGCAGGCAAACGGCTATTAGTTCACAAAGTTTTATAAGTGTTAGCGTAACAAAGTTAGATCAGTTAATGGATTTAGTAGGAGAAATGGTTGTTGCAGAAGCAATGGTTATACAAAATCCTGACTTGCAAGGTTTAGAGCTAGATAATTTTCAAAAAGCTGCCAGGCAGTTAAATAAGATTACCAATGAGATACAAGATGTTGTTATGTCAATTCGGATGGTAGCTCTATCAGCTACATTTTTAAAAATGCATCGCATTGTGCGAGACATGAGCAGAAAACTTAATAAAGAGGTTGAACTTGAAATTATTGGTGAGGATACAGAGGTTGATAAAAACATTATTGAACATATTTCAGACCCGCTGATGCATTTAGTGCGAAATGCCATTGACCATGGTATAGAACCACGCAAGGAAAGGCTAGCAAAAGCTAAAGAAGCCAAAGGTACTGTAACTTTAGAGGCGAAAAATGCTGGTAATGATGTATTGGTAATGGTAAAAGATGATGGTAGGGGACTTGATAAAAGCAAAATATACAAAAAGGCAAAAGAAAAAGGTTTGGTTTTTAAAAATGAAGATGAAATGACAGATAGAGAAATTTTTAACCTTATCCTAGTTCCGGGGTTTTCTACCAAAGCAAATGTCTCAGAGTTTTCTGGCCGGGGTGTTGGAATGGATGTTGTAGCTAGGAATATTGAAAGTGTAGGAGGTTCAATAATAGTAGACAGCCAATTAGATAAAGGAACAATAATTACAATGAAGATTCCTTTAACCTTAGCGATTATTGATGGCATGATTATAAAGGTTGGTAAATCTAGCTACACTATACCAACTATATCTATTAAAGAATCCTTTAGGCCAAAACAAGAAGATATAATTACTGATCCTGATGGAAGAGAAATGATTATGGTAAGAGGACAATGCTATCCTATTTTAAGACTCCATAATTTTTATAAAATACATACAGATGTAACAAGCTTTACTGATGGAATTTTTATAATGGTAGAAGAAGATGAAAAGTCACTTTGCATTTTTGTAGATGAGTTATTAGGTCAGCAGCAAGTTGTTGTAAAGGCTTTACCCAACTATATCCAAAAATACAGAAAAATAAAAGGTCTAGCAGGTTGTACTTTATTAGGAGATGGAAGTATTAGCTTGATTTTAGATGTTGGAGAATTGATTAAGCTATGAGCTTAATTGGAGCATAAGATAAATTTATTTCTAAATGAAGGGGGATTAGTATGGAAGAAATGATAGATAATACGCAAGTTCTCGAAGAAGATACTCAAAAGGGAAGATTTTTGACATTTTCATTAGACAAAGAATCTTATGGGATAGAAATTAAATATGTAACAGAAATTATTGGTTTACAAGAAATTACTGAAGTACCGGAACTACCAGACTATATAAAAGGCATTATCAATTTAAGGGGTAAGATTATTCCAGTAATGGATATTAGATTGCGCTTTAAAAAGTCAGAAAAAGAATATAATGACAGGACCTGTGTAATTGTTCTTGAGGTTCAAGATATATCAATAGGAATTATTGTTGATACTGTTTCGGAGGTTCTTACTATTCCGGAGGAAGATATTGTTGAACCACCACAAATGAATACAAACTATAAAAACAGGTATATAAAAAACATTGGTAAAGTTGCTAGTGAGGTAAAGCTATTAATTGATTGTGAAAAATTGCTTACAGAGGATGAGATGGAAGAATTAAATGAATCACTATAATTTTTTAGTATTACAAAATGAGGAGGATTAGCTTATGAAATGGTTTTATAATATGAAAATAAGAACAAAAATTATAACATGTTGTATAATTCTTGCAGTCATAACAGCTATTGTTGGTATAGTTGGTGTTAATAGTATGAAAGAGCTTAATCTAAGAAACGAGCAAACATATTATAACAATATACAACCACAACTAGCATTAAAAAACATTCAAATTAATTTTCAAGAAGCTAGAGCTAATCATATTTTAGCTGTATACGAAAAAAATCCACAAAAAGTTCAAACATATGTTGATGAAATTAATAAAGTATTTGAAGAAAACAATGTGCTTTTTGCTGAGTATGAAAAAGCTATTAGTAGTCAAGAAGAAAGAAATTTATACAATAGTGCAATAAGAAGTTTGGAAGTATATGGAGAAATACGCAATGAAAACTTAGAATTAATAAAAGCTGGAAAGTTTGATCAGGCTTTAGCTGAACTTAATAAAGTTACACAGGCTAGAATAGAAGCAGATGAAGAACTAAAAAAACTAATAGATTATAATGAAATGCTTGCCCAAAATGTAATACAAGAAAACGTGGAATATTTTATGCAAGAAACAACAATTATGATTTTTGTTATTGTTATTGGCACAATCATGGCATTAGCTTTAGGCCTAATAGTAGCTAGTAGTATGAACAAGGGTATAAGTATGCTAGTCGAAAAGGCTAACTTGATTGCTGCTGGTGATCTTAATGTTTTAATAGATATTGATAGCAAAGATGAAATTGGAGAGTTGGCAAGAACATTTAAGAAAATGTCGGACAATGTCAATGATATTTTAGTTAATATAAATACCGCAGCAGAACAAGTTTCCACAGGAGCAAGGCAAATATCAGATTCAAGTATAGCTCTTTCACAAGGAACTACTGAGCAGGCAAGTTCAATTGAGCAGCTAACTTCCTCATTAGAAGAGATTTCTTCTCAGACAAAATTAAATGCTGATAATGCTAACAAAGCAAATGGTAAAGCAAGACTAGTAAAAGAAAATGCAGTAGAAGGAAATGAACAAATGGAGAAAATGCTCAATGCTATGGAAGAAATAAATGAGTCTTCTAACAATATATCAAAGATAATAAAGGTAATTGATGATATAGCTTTCCAAACTAATATTTTAGCTCTTAATGCTGCAGTAGAAGCAGCTAGAGCAGGACAACACGGAAAAGGTTTTGCAGTAGTAGCGGAGGAAGTAAGAACTCTTGCAGCCCGTTCTGCAAGTGCAGCAAAAGAAACAACAGAAATGATAGAAAGTTCCATTGATAAAGTTGAAGATGGAACAAGAATAGCAAAAGAAACTGCAAAAGATTTAGATGAAATTGTAAAAGGAATAGAAGAAGTAGCAAATCTTATAGATGATATTGCAGTTGCTTCTAACGAACAAGCAACAGCTATTGAACAAATTAATATAGGCATTATGCAAGTATCAGATGTTGTTCAAACAAATTCAGCTACTTCTGAAGAAGGAGCGGCAGCAAGTGAAGAACTTGCAACTCAAGCAGAACTCTTAAAAGATTTAGTTGGTAGATTTAAATTAAAGCAGAACGCAACAATAAACTACAATAATGAACTGATTAATTCTGAAGTATTAACTATGCTTAAAAACATGTCCCAAAAGAACAAGCAGGATATTGTCTATAATTCCAATGATAAAGATGAAGACTTTGAACAAATAATTTCTTTAACTGATAAAGAATTTGGAAAGTATTAATGATATTAGACCCCTATAACTAAATATTAATTAATAATGCTAATGCAAATATTCGTATCAGTATATTTGTTTTTCTGATACGAATATTTGCTAATATGGAATTTTGTTTTTAGCTAAGCTTTTTAAAAGCTTCAAACAGGTAGGTGATAGGGTGATACCCATTACAAATAAAGAGTACAATCTCTTTAAAAAATATATTCATTCCCACTATGGCATTTATTTAAAAGATGAAAAAAAAGCTTTAGTCATGGGAAGGCTTCAAAGGATATTAGTAGAAAAAGGCTTTAAGGATTTTACGGAATACTATAATTATATTATTTCTGATAAATCAGGCGAGGCATCAAAAATTTTGATAAATAAAATTACTACAAATCATACTTTTTTTATGAGAGAAGTTGAACATTTTTACTTTTTTAAAAATCAAGTATTGCCCTATTTGCTTAATGTAGTTAAGGATAAAGATTTAAGGATATGGAGTGCTGGATGTTCTTCCGGAGAAGAGCCCTATACCTTATCTATGATTATTGATGAGTTTTTAGGGAAAGAAAAAATATGGTGGGATACAAAGATTTTAGCTACTGATATATCTAGTCAGGTATTAGGAGAGGCCATAAAAGGGGTTTATAGCAGTGATGAAATTGCAAGTCTTCCATATAGCTGGAAACTAAATTATTTTGAAAAAATAGATGATGAAAACTTTGTTATCAAAAATAAAATCAAGAATGAGGTAATATTTAGGAAGTTTAATTTGATGGAAAGTATTTTTCCTTTTAAACGAAATTTTCATGTTATTTTTTGTAGAAATGTCATGATTTATTTTGATTTCAAAACAAGAAAGGAATTAATAGATAAATTTTATAATGCATTGGAATATGGTGGCTACTTGTTTATTGGTCATTCTGAATCTATTAATAAATACGAGACAAGCTTTAAATATGTGATGCCTTCTGTTTATAGAAAGGTATAAAGAGGACTTTTTATTAATAGGAAGAGGTGATAGGGTGGACATTAGAAAAACAATAAAAGTCTTAATAGTTGATGATAGTTTGGTATTTAGAGAAGTTTTGGCCAGAGGTCTGTCTTCGGATTCAAGTATTGAGGTCGTTGCTACTGCAAACGATGCATTTGATGCAAGGGATAAAATTATAAAATACAAACCAGATGTTATGACTTGCGATATAGAGATGCCCAAAATGAATGGAATTGAGTTTATAAAAAGACTTATGCCACAATATCCTCTACCTATTATAGTAGTTAGTTCTATAAGTGGAGTAGTATTTGATGCTATGAATGTCGGAGCTGTTGATTTTGTCCGAAAGCCTGATGTTAGAGTGGTAAGAAGTGTAGAGAATTTTATTAATGAGATGATAACTAAGGTCAAGATTGCTTCGGTATCCAAAATTCCCAATATAAATACTGAAAAAGTTAAGGATAAGTTCCATAGCCCTATTAATAGCAATGATAATATAATAATTGCAATTGGGGCTTCAACTGGTGGAACTCAAGCAATCCACAGCATTCTAAGGGACTTACCAGAAGATATTCCAGGTATTGTTATTACTCAACACATACCAGTAGATTTTTCTAGGATGTTTGCCGAAAGGCTAAATGATACAACAAATTTAGAAGTAAAAGAAGCTAAAACTGGTGATATTGTAAAAAAAGGAAAGGTATTGGTAGCACCTGGAGATAAACATATGAAAGTTATAAAAAAACACGGCAAATATTATGTTAACTGCTTTGAAGGCGAAAAAGTTAATGGTCACTGTCCTTCTGTTGATGTGCTTTTTGAATCAGTCGCAAAAGTTGCTGGCAAAAATGCCATTGGAATAATACTTACAGGTATGGGTTATGATGGTGCTAAGGGCTTGCTTACAATGCGAGCTAAGGGTGCAAAAACTATAGGACAAGACGAAAAATCATCTGTTGTATATGGAATGCCTAAAGTAGCATTTAATATAGGTGCAGTAGAAAAACAAAGTTCCCTTGAGAATATTTCGCGAACACTATTTTCTATAATTAATTCTATGAACAATTAGACGATAAAGGCAGAATTAGTAAGCCGCCTATTAAAAAAAGAGGTGAATAAAGTGTATAAAAGAATTAGTTCAAAAAAAGATCAAGAATTTATACATGCTGCCCTCTCCTGTATAGGTGATAGCGTGATTACAACAGATGTTAACGGAATAATAAGATATGCAAACCATAAAGTGGAAGACCTAATAGAATTAGATGCAACAGAGTTAATTGGAAAAAATTTTGATAAGATATTTAAATTTATCAATGCCGATACAAAACATGTTATAAAAAGTCCAATAATAAAAGCCCTGGAAGAAGACGATATAGCAGGCCTTGAGCATAACTCTGTTATTATTACAAAGTCTGGGCAACAAAAATTTATCTCAGCTACTTGTTCGCCAATAAAACAAGAAGATAGATCTACAATAGGTGTTGTTGTAATACTTCGTGATATTACAAGGATAAAAACTTTGGAGTTTGAACATCTAAATGAAAAAAACAATTTAAAAGTCATCTTTGATTATGCTCCTGTAGGAATGATAATGTTAGATGAATATGCTAATATTCTTCAAATAAATGATGCCGCTTTGCTTTATTTTAATAAAGAAACAGAGCAGATTTATGGAAGAAGGTTTGGAAATAGTTTTGGTTGTACTTTTAGTTATGAGGACGAAAGAGGATGTGGATATACAGAGAAATGTCAACAATGTGATATAAAAAAAGCAATAGAAAATGCAATTAAACTTGAAGAAGGAATATCTAATCTTGAATTCAAGAAGATATTAAAGATAGATAAAGACGATAAAGAGTTTTGGTTTAGGGCAAGTATAACCCCGATTGTTGAAGAAAGAAAGAAAAGAGTAGTAATAACTCTTTTGGATATTACAGAAAGCAAGAATAAAGAAGAAAATATTATAAAGTCTAGAGATTATAGCAATAATATCCTAAATCAAATTCCGTCATTAGTTTGGAAGACCAATAAAGATTTGGAATTTAGCTATGTTAATAAGGCTTGGAGAGACTTTACGGGAATTACCTTAGAAGAAATAACATATTCTAGTTGGCTTAAGGTAATACATCCAGAAGATATAGATAAGTATCAAAAAACCAGAAAGCGTGCAATGAAAACTTTAGAAAGCTTTCAATTAGAATTACGTTTACGCCGTTATGACGGTGTTTATCGCTGGTGTCTTGTAATAGGAACTCCGTATTATAATTTAGAAGGAGAATATGAAGGTTATTTAGGTTCTATATATGAAATTAATGATAGAATCTTAGCAGAAGAAGATTTAAAACGATATAAAAAGGTCATTAGTAATGCCCGTGACATGGTGTTATTTATTGATTTAGATGGGAATATCATAGAAGCAAACAAGTCGGCAATTAAGGCTTATGGTTATAGTAATGAAGAATTATGTTCTATGAATATCCGCAATATAATAGAAGATTGGTCATATAACGATAATAAAATACAACTGGCTAATAAAGAAGGAGGCTTTTTTGAAGAAGTACATAGGCGCAAAGATGGCAGTAGTTTTCAGGTTGAAGTTAGCTCTCAAGGAACAAATATTGGAGATAAAAATGTTATATTTAGTGTGATTAGAGATGTTAGTGAACGTAAAGCAGCAGAAAAGAGAATATTAGATAATCAGATAAAATATCGTTCTTTATTTATGAACTTAAAAATAGGTTATGCTTATTATAGGGCTATTTGTGATGAGAATCAAGAAGTAGTGGATATAGAGTTTGTTGAAGTAAATGGGGCTTATGAAAAGTTTTTTGGAATGACTAGTGCAGATTTTGTAGGCAAAAAGCACTCTGATTTATTTCCAATAACTCATGCTGTCTTTATGGATCATATTAATAAATCAAAAGATAAGTTGTCAAAGGGTGGAAGCATACAAATAAAAGATTTTTATTCTGAAAGATACGATAGGTGGTTTGAATTTTCTATTTATAGTCCAAAGGAAAATGAGATAGTTACAATAGTAACAGATATTACTGACATAAAGATTTCAGAAAAGAAATTAATAGAAGCAAAAGATATTGCTGAGTCTGCTAATAAAGCCAAAAGTGAATTTTTAGCGAATATGAGTCATGAAATTAGGACCCCCATTAATGGAATGCTTGGAATGATTGATCTTACCCTTTTGACAGGGCTTTCCGAAGAACAAAAAGATAATTTAATTACAGCAAAAGCATGTGCCAATTCTTTGCTAAGTCTTATTAATGATGTATTAGATTTTTCTAAGATGGAAGCAGGTAAGGTATCTATAGAAAGTTTAAACTTTAATATAAAAGAATTCATAGAAGAGTTAGTTAAAACTCATACGCCTGCAATTAATGAAAAGGGCCTTGAATTAAATTATACTTTTTCGTCATCAATACCAGATTTTCTAATAGGAGATCCTAACAGACTTCGTCAGATATTAAATAATCTTATTAGCAATTCAATTAAGTTTACAGAAAAAGGAGATATTACTATTGCTATTAAAAAGATTTCAGAAACTAATGATGAAGTAGAATTAAAGTTTCTTGTATCTGATACAGGTATAGGTATAGCGGCAGAGGACAAAGAAAGATTGTTTGAAAGTTTTTGTCAGTTGGATAATACCTATACAAAAAGATATGCCGGGTCTGGGCTTGGACTTGCAATAACTAAGAATCTTGTAGAATTAATGGGAGGTAGTATAGGCCTTGAGAGTGAACTAGGAAAAGGAAGTTCCTTTTACTTTTATTTAAAATTTAAAATAGGGTATAAAATTGAGGAAAAAATAGATTACATACCTAAAATTTCAAAATCTGTCCGCCAACTTAAAATTCTATTAGTGGAAGATGACGAAATAAATCAAAAAGTTTTCTTAAAAATGCTATTAGAAAAATCTCATATAGTTGATATTGCAAATGATGGTTTAGAAGCTGTAGAATTCTTTAAAGAAAATGACTATGATGTAATTTTAATGGATATACAAATGCCTAACATGAATGGAGTTGAAGCCCATAATAGAATAAGAGAAATAGAGAAAAGCAATAATTTAAGGCATACTCCAATTGTTGCTATAACAGCTTATGCACTTAAAGGAGATAGGGAAAGATTTTTGGCTATGGGTTTTGATGACTATATTTCAAAACCAATTCAAATGAATGAATTATTCCTAATGCTTAATAAAGTATCAGAAATCCAAGATGAAACTGATAGCTTAAATGAAGCTAATGTTTTGATAACAGAAGGTGGTAATATTTTATTAGATGATGAAAGAAAAGTTGTGCCTGATTATTTGGTTTCAAAAAATTTAACAAAGATATCGGAGGATATAAAAATAATTGATTTAGCAGTAAATAATAATGATATAATGCTTATCGAAAATACTGCTCACAATATTAAACTTCTTTCTATTGAAGCAGATTTAATGGATATAAAGGATACAGCTTTTAGAATTGAACTTGAAGCAAGAAAGGGTAATTTAGACGAGATATATAATTATATACAACAAATGAAGTCTGAACTTGAACTTTATAATAAGTACATTATATAAAATCTTTCTTATATAAAGTGTTAGATATATTAGCTAAATTAATAGGAAAGGAAGAAGAATATGAAAATACTTATAGCAGAAGATGATTTAACAAGTAGGAAGTTTTTATTTAAGCTTCTTTCAAACTATGGAGAATGCGATATAGTAGTAGATGGTTTAGAAGCTTTGGATGCATTTTTAATGTCTATAAAAGATAATGAGCCTTATAATCTTATATGTTTAGATATTATGATGCCAAAGTTAGATGGAGTTAAAGTATTAAAAAGCATAAGAGATTATGAAATTCAAAAAAATATTGCTCCCCAACAACGTTCAAAAATAATTATGACTACAGCCCTTTCTGATATTCAATATGTACAAAAAGCTTTTGATATTGGTTGTGATGCTTATGCTGCTAAGCCTATTGATATAGATAAATTTATAGAAGTATTAAAAAAATTAGAATTAATTCAGTAAGATATTTATGCAGATAAAATTTCAAATAGGATAGCTATCTATAATAATTATTATTTATAAATCAAAAATTACATAGAAATAGCCATAAAAAACAACAGTAAATACTGTTGTTTTTTATGGCTATTTTTAGTGAAATTGTGAGTTAATTCTAATATGTCGAAATTTGTAAAAATCAACAAATAATATTGTCGAAAAACTGAAAAGGATATATAATACAATTACAAAATATAATTTATATCAAAAGGGCAAACCTAGCGAAAGCCAGGGACGCAAAGCCAAGGGCCTAAGGTTAAAATCTATGGCAGCCGGTTGCATGGAGCCTCTATGAGACGAATGCATAGAGGTTTTTTTATGGAAAACAGTAGGGGGAAGCCCTTTGATAATATTAAGGAGCTGAAAAGATGAAATTTCTTATCAATCTTAAAATTAGGACTAAGCTTTTACTATCATTTTCAATAATTCTGTTAATATCCTTTACAATTGGGATTAACGGAGTATTTACATTAAGGGGTATACATAGAAGTTTTCAGGCTTTTTATGAGGATTCATTTGTATCTAATATGATATTAGGAGAAATTCAGGTAAACCAACAAAAAACTAGTACAGAAATTCAGCGTATTCTTTATAAAACACAAGCCATGAATGACAGGAGTGTTCTTCAGACATCAGAAGAGGCCTTAGATAAAATAGCTCAAAGGAATAATTCTTTACTTCAAGAATATGAGTCAGGAAATCTTTTGCCAGAAGAAAAGGAACTTTTAGCAAGACTAAAATCTGTTAACTCTAATTATCTTACTGCAAGGCAAGAAGTAATTGATGCTGTAAGAAGCGGAAATTTCCGTGCAGCTGTTGATATTAATGAAAATAAAGCAAGAGCTTTACGGGAAGAAGTATCCGAAATATTAGCCCAAATGAAAGAAGTTAAAAATCAAAATGCTATTAATGAGATGTCAACAAATGAGATAAGGTATAAAAATTCAAGAAATAGGGCTATGTTATTCTTATTTATTTCTATTATTATAGGTTTTATTCTTACTATTCTTTTAACAAGAGGAATTTATAAACCAGTTAATGCCTTGGTAAGACATGCTAATCTTATGGCTGAAGGCGATCTGACTCAAGATGTGGAAGAAAAAGCAAGACGTCGTAAAGATGAAATGGGGACTTTGGCTAATGCTTTTGCCCTAATGACTGATAAAATTCATGAAATGATTAAGGAAGTCTCTTTTTCTGTAGAGGAGACTAGTTCATCAAGTGAAGAGCTCTCTGCTACTGCTGAAGAAGTCACTGCTCAAGGAGAAAACATTTCTTCCTCCGTTGAGCAAATTGCTTCTGGTATGGAAGAAATCAGTGCTTCTATAGAAGAAGTAACAGCATCTAGTGCCGAAATAAGAAATAGAGCTAAGGCAATGGAAAAACAAGCTGTAGATGGAGAGAAAAAGGTAGATGAAATCAGAAAAAGAGCAGAAGAGATGAAGGATTCAGCTCGTGTTTCAAAGAAAACAGCTAATGACATATATAATCTTAAAGAAAAAGAAATTATGCAAGCTATACAAGAAGTAGGAGTTGTAGAGGAAATAGGTAAAATGGCAGATGTTATTTCACAAATAGCTGAACAGACTAATCTTTTGGCATTAAATGCTGCTATTGAAGCTGCCAGGGCAGGAGAACATGGTAAAGGTTTTGCAGTAGTGGCTGAAGAAGTACGCAAATTAGCGGAAGATTCAGCTGTAACAGCTTTGGACATTCACAATGTAATTAAGCATGTTGATAGTGCTGTTGGAAAGCTTACAGCTAACGCAAAGGAGATACTAAAATTTATTGAGGAAAAAGTTACGCCAGACTATGATATGTTAGAACAAACAGGAGACCAGTATCATCAAGATGCTCATTTTGTAAAAAGTTTAACTAATGAATTTGCTGTAACAGCTTCTGAGATTTCAAGTTCTATTGAAGATATAGTAAAATCAATTGAAGAAGTGGCTGCTATAGTAGAAGAAGCTAATGCATCTTCACAAGAAATCAATAATAATTCATCAGAAATGGTTAAAGCATTAGAAGAAGTGTCTAAGACAGCACAGTCTCAGGCAGAAATGGCTGAGAAGTTAATGATTTTAGTAGACAGATTTAAAGTATAAACAAGATTAACTAATAAAAGCTTTTATGCTTTTGATTTTAGTAACTTAACTTATTAAACCCTTGATATTTGGTTGGCACTTATATCAAGGGTTTATTTATAGCTAAAATTTAAATAAAGTCATCAATAACTCTTTTTTACAATATCTTTTGTTGCTTTAAACATCTACAAAATCACATAAAAATATGTTGATATTTACTAACTGTTATCATTAAATATAAAAATTTTGGGCTATCTTAACGTCTTTGATAAGTTCTTAAAATATGCTATAATAGGGCTTGGTTGCATTTTTTAAATGCAGTTTTATGACATTATCATGTAAATAATATTAGTCATTATAAATTTACTAGAAGGGAGTTGAAGAGCATAGCTAGATTGTTGTTAGAAAAGCTTAAGGAATCATTCTTTTCAGTCATTCCAATTATTATTCTTGTTCTTATCCTATCTTACACTATAGCACCTATACCGTCATGGAATCTTATTCTTTTTTTGATCAGTGCCTTTATAATAATTATAGGAATAACATTATTTAACCTTGGAGTAGATATATCTCTTATTCCTATAGGTAAGTATATAGGCTCTACACTAGTAAAAGCTAGAAAACTATCTTTAATTGTAATATTAACCTTTTTAATGGGTGTTTTTATCACAATGGCAGAGCCTGATTTGATAGTACTGGCAGGACAAATAAATGGAGTGCCTGATTCTATTATTATTTTGAGTATTTCATTTGGTGTTGGTCTAGCATTAGTGGCTGCTTTTTTAAGAATATTATTTCAGTTTCCCCTTTCTCATTTACTGATTCTATGTTATACGATAGCCTTTATTTTATCTTTCTTTACAGGTAAAGATTTTCTTTCTATTGCTTGGGAATCGGGTGCTGTTACAACAGGGCCCATAATGGTACCTTTTGTAATGGCTTTAGGACTTGGTTTAGCATCAGTTCGTGCAGACAAAACATCAGAAGAGGATAATTTTGGTCTAATTTCCCTTTGTTTGATTGGACCTATTCTTAGTATATTAGTTTTGGGTATGTTTTTTAATCCTTCTGGGGGAAGTGCAATGACAGTTCCTAATCTTACTTCCCTATTCGATATTATTTACCTTTACAGTTCTAATCTTTTAGAGTATATAAAGCAGATTGCACTTGCATTATTTCCCATGCTTTTAACATTTGCTCTTTTTCAATTTTCTAAAAAAACTCGTTTAAGAAAAAAAGAAATATTAAAAATTACCATAGGAACAATATTTACTTATTTTGGTCTTGTATTATTTTTAATTAGTGTAAATGTTGGATTTATGCCAGTTGGATATCAACTTGGTGGAGTTCTGCTTAAAAATAATAATGCTATAGTACTTGTTTTGGTAGGCATGGTAATTGGTTATTTTGTTGTTGCTGCAGAACCAGCTGTCTTTGTCCTTAAAAGACAAGTAGCAGAGGTTACAAGTGGAGCAATTTCAGAAAAGGCCATGGGAATAGGATTATCTGTAGGAGTCGCTATGTCAGTAGGACTAGCTATGTTAAGGGTTATTACAGGAATCTCTCTTTTATATTTTGTTATTCCAGGTTATTTATTTGCCCTTGTGCTTACATTTGTTGTGCCTCATCTTTTTACATCAATTGCATTTGATTCTGGAGCTGTGGCTTCTGGACCATTGGCAGCTACCTTTATGCTTCCATTAGCTATAGGAGCTGCTGAGGCAAAAGGTGGTAATGTCTACACGGATGCCTTTGGTATTGTAGCTTTAGTTGCCTTAACGCCAGTTATTACGCTTCAGCTATTTGGATTGGTTTATTCAATAAAATCAAGACTCGAAAAAAGAGCCATGGTTGTTCCAGATGTGGAAGATACAATTATCGAATTGGATTATTCCTCAGAGGATAATGAAGAAGAAGATTTAACTAATGGTGTAGATGGAAATAATAATGATAATCCTAATACAAGCATAGACAATGCAATATTTAAAGGTTAAAATAGAAAATAATAACTGCCAGTTGTAATAGAATGGAGGGAAGCAATGATTAACCACTCTGAAGCCAAACTGGAGGCATTGATTACAATAGCAGATCACAGATTAGAAGATGCTATAGTTAATGTGTATAAGAGTGTTAATGCCCCTATATTATTATTAACTCACGGAAGAGGTACAGCTAAATCAGTTGTATATGAGATTCTTGGACAAGAAGCTCTGAAAAAAATCCTTTGCGTTAGTATTCAGACAAAAATTATGACTAATCATATATTAAAGCAAATCAATGATCATGTGAATTTTGGTAAATCTGGCACAGGAATCGCTTTTACTATAAATTTAACTAGTATCAGCAATGCTCTTTCAAAAATTTGTGTTCAGGCAGAGGAGAATTTAATGATAGGAAGTGAGGATATGGCTTTAACATCAAAAGAAGCTTATCATTTAATTATAACTATCGTAAATAGCGGATTCTTTGATCAAGTTATGGAGGCGGCAAAAAAGGCAGGAGCTAGGGGAGGTACAGTAGTACATGCCCGTGGTTTAGGATCTAAAGAAGCTAAGAAATATCTTGGTATAACCATACAACCAGAAAAAGATCTAATTCTGATTTTAACGCCCAAGGAAAAGAAATTAGCTATTATGGAAAGCATTATGCATGAAGTAGGATTAAATACAGCCGGAAACGGTATTTGTTTTTCCTTGCCCGTAGATAGTGCTATGGGAATCAATGTAGGAGATGTTTTAGAAGAATAATAATTGAAGATAATTTAAGAAAAATGTTTGATGTATAACAACTGCTTAAAAGGAGAATATAATAAAATAAATATTACTAATTAACAGACTATACCCCCGGACATAGTATACTGGGGGTATGTTATTTACTGAAAACAAAAGTATATTGTTTGGAAGATGCATCTAAAAAACTTTGATAAATAAAGCTAGAATTTTTTACTTGAACTTTGTAATAAACTAAAGGTGGATAAATAATGGCTATAACTTATGACTTAACTAAAGGCAATGAGACTAAGGCAATACTAAAATTAGCAGGACCTATGATAATAGGGAATTTATTTCAGCAGTTATACAATGTTGCAGATACAATTATTGTTGGTAGATTTATTGGTCCTCATGCCCTTGCGGCAGTGGGTAGTTCTTTTTCCCTTATGGTTTTATTAAATTCAATAATATTAGGTTTATGTATGGGCAGTAGTGCAGTGTTTTCAATTATATATGGTGCAAAAGAAATTGATAAATTAAAGAACAGTTTTTTTATTTCTTTTTGTATAATTGGTTTACTTTCATTAGTTATTAATTTTCTTGCACTATTTTATATCGATGATATTTTAGTTCTTCTAAGAATTCCTCAGGAAATATTAGCTGATACAAAGACTTACTTACAAATAATTTTTTATGGTATTATCTTTACTTCGTTATATAACTATTTTGCAGGAATTATGAGGAGTTTGGGTAACTCGCTGATACCACTGATATTTCTTATAATATCCGCAATAATTAATATTATATTGGATATTGTTTTTGTTGTACCTTTTAATATGGGAATTGCCGGGGCTGCATATGCTACGGTTATAGCTCAAATAATATCTGCTATAGGCTTGGCACTTTATTGTATTAGAAAAGTTCCTATGATTCGTCTAAAATCAAAGCATTTTCGTATTAATATGGATATAGTTAAAATGATTGCTAATAATTCAGTGCTTTCAAGTATTCAACAATCAGTTATGAATTTAGGTATCCTAATGGTACAAGGATTAGTAAATAGTTTTGGTGTATTGGTTATGGCTGCATTTGCTGTAGTAGTGAAAATTGAAAGTTTTGCATATTTACCAGAACAGGAATTAGGTAATGCTTTTTCTATCTTTATAGCTCAAAATTATGGAGCAAAAAAAATGTTGCGAATACGAAAAGGCATTAAGTCAGCAACAAAGATTATTACAATTTATGGCCTAGTAACTTCGGTGTTAATTATATTATTTGCTAAGCCTTTATTAACTATTTTTGTTAGTGCCCAAGAAACTGAAATTCTTCAAATTGGAACACAATATTTATTTATTGTATCAGGCTTTTATTGCCTAATAGGCTATTTGTTTATGTTTTATGGATTATATCGAGGAATAGGAAAGCCAGAAACATCTATAATTCTTACTGTAATAAGTCTTGGGACAAGGGTAGTCTTAGCATATAGCCTTTCTTCAATAACTTCGATAGGTCTTGTAGGGATATGGTGGGCAATACCAATTGGCTGGGCTTTAGCAGATATAGTAGGATTTTATAAAATGAAGATAATAAAAGAATGATTAGAAGTCATAAACTTTCAAAAATTCATATGCAAGTTTAGAAGTACTAAGTCTTATATAAGGTCTAGTATTAATAACAAAGCGTCTATCAAGATAAATAGATATTTTGAGCTATAATTATGAGATTTGTGTTAAATAAAAGTTTTTTTGGGGTATATTATTTTATATAAATATTTATAAAGGAGTGTTTCTATGCAAGGGAAAACAGCAATTATTACAGGTGGGGGCAGTGGATTTGGCAGAGAAGTAGCATTAAAATTGGCTAAAAAGGGAGTAAATATTACTGTAGTAGACATATCCAAAGAAAATGGAGAAGAGACAGTACGACTTTGTAAAGACTTAGGAGTTAAGGCGATTTTTGTACAAGCAGATGTTTCGAAAGTTGAAGATGTAAGAAGATATGTGAAAGAAACCATTGACTCCTTTGGAAAAATCGATTTATTTTTTAACAATGCAGGTATTTCAGGCTCCGGAGTTAAGACTGTAGAATGTTCTATAGAAGAATTTAATAATATTGTTGACGTAAATCTAAAGGGCGTATTTTATGGCTTAAAATTTGTAATAAGTGAAATGCTAAAAACAGGTGGCGGAGTAGTTGTTAATACTGCATCTCTTGGCGGCGTGGTTGGGATACCTACTTTGGGTGCATATTCAGCAACAAAACATGCCGTTGTAGGACTTACAAAAGTAATTGCCGGTGAGTATGGAAGGGAAAATATAAGAATTAATGCTATAGCTCCGGGTACTAACGAAACTCCTATGGTAATGGCATACCCCAAAGAAGCTATTGAACAAATGGCTGAATCTGTTCCAATGGGTAGGTTAGGACAACCTCATGAAGTAGCTGATGTAGTTTGCTTCTTATTAAGTGAAGAATCATCCTATATCCATGGAGCTGTTATTTCAATTGATGGTGGGGCAGCTGCTTTATAATTAATAGGGGCTGCCTGTCGACTCACATATACAGATTTATAATATTGGTGCCTGTTGGTTTAGAACTGACAGGCACTATTTTATTATTGACATATGTCGATAATAGGTATAATATAATATGTATAAAAGACATATGTCATAAATGATATTTGAGAGGGTGAAGATTATGGCAAGACCAATTAAATGGAGAAAAGTATGCTGCTTGCCCGAAAGAAATAGATTTGGGCCCATTGGCACAAGTTCACAAGAAAATAATATTATTAAGATGACAGTTGATGAGTATGAAGCAATAAGACTTATTGATTTATTAGGCTTTACCCAGGAAGAATGTGCAAAGCAAATGAGTGTTGCCAGGACTACTGTTCAGGGTATCTATGCAGAGGCGAGAAAGAAGTTGGCCCAATCTTTAGTGAATGGCAAGATTCTTTTGATTGAAGGTGGGGAATACCGCCTTTGTGATGGCTTAGGAAATGGATGTGGAAGAGGCTGTCGTAGGCGTAGGCATTGACTATCTGTCAACAGGCAGTGAAATAATAATTTAGAATAAAGGAGTTAATAGGATGAGTGAAAATTGTAATCAAAGTTGTAACACATGTTCAGAGGATTGTTCAGAAAGAAAGGAGCAAAAAAATGACTTCTCCGAAAAACCCCATGAAATGAGCAGTATCAAAAAGGTTATTGGAGTTGTAAGCGGTAAAGGAGGAGTTGGTAAGTCGTTGGTAACTTCCATTCTTGCAGTTACTATGAATAAAATGGGTTATAAGTCTGCTATTCTTGATGCAGATATTACAGGTCCTTCTATTCCAAAAGTATTTGGAATTAAAACAAAAGCAGCAGCCAGTGAATTTGGCTTTTTCCCTGTCAAAAGTAATACAGGAATTGACATCATGTCTGTTAATTTGCTTTTAGAAAATGATACAGATCCTGTTGTATGGAGAGGGCCATTAATTGCAGGGGTAGTTAAACAATTTTGGACTGACGTAATCTGGAGTGATGTAGACTTTATGTTTATCGATATGCCGCCAGGGACAGGGGATGTTCCCCTTACTGTATTTCAATCCATTGCTGTTGATGGGATTATTGTTGTAACTTCACCACAAGAGTTAGTATCCATGATTGTATCAAAAGCAGTTAAGATGGCTGAAATGATGAATATACCTATAATTGGTTTGGTAGAAAACATGTCTTATTTTAGATGTCCTGATAATGGTAAAGATTATAAGATTTTTGGTGACAGTCACATAGAAGAAATAGCTGATAAACATAATCTTAAGGTTTTGGCTAAAATACCTATTGATCCTGAAATAACAGAATTTTGTGATAAGGGTATGATAGAGTCTTTTAAAAGAGATTGGTTTAATTCTTTAGCACAAGTTTTGCAAGAAAAAATAAAAGAAGATAATAATTAAAAAGGAGGAGAAAATAATGATTAAAATTGCAGTAGCAAGTGAAAATGAAATAGTAACACAGCATTTTGGACACTGCATAAATTTTAATATTTTTGAAGTTGAAGACAAGAAGATAATTAAGAGTGAATCTATAGATAATCCTGGACATAGACGCGGATTTCTTCCTAACTTTCTAAATGATATGGGAGTTAAAGTTGTTATTTCAGGATCCATGGGAAGAGGTGCTATTGATATTTTTAATGAAAAAGGTATAGAGGTTATTGTTGGTGCAAGAGGAAATGCAAAAGAAGCAGTGGAAGCTTATCTTAAAGGTAGCCTAAAAAGTACTGGTTCTGTATGTCATGAGCATCAGCATCATGACCAATGTGACCAATGTGGTCAATAATTATGACTCCTCTTTAGTTATTTTATTTAAACTCTTGGTATTTTTTATAATATATCAGGGGTTTATTTTTTTATAGTTTTGATTTACTTAATACAAATAAGGACTTTCATTTACTTGTTATTGATTAACTGGTTATAATAATTTAAAAGACAATGTAAAGGGGCATATTTATGGAAGAAAAAGAACGTGATAAATTACTTGGTATTAAAACGGTAGGAATAAGAGAATGGGTAAATAATAATCATTATAACCGCTATGAAGCAACACCTTACAAGGCTTTAGATGTACTTTTTGAAAACTATAAGTTTATAGATATTAATAGGGTTGTAGATTTTGGTTGTGGCAGGGGAAGAGTGTCATTTTATTTGCATAATCGTTTTAATTTGCCTGTTATAGGAATAGAAGCTAATAATAAGACCTACGAAGAAGCTCTTGAAAATAAAATATCCTATGGCTTAAAAACAAAGCATACAACTGCACCTGTTGAATTTAAATGTAGCCTTGCCCAACATTATAAAATTGATAAAAAGGATAATTGCTTTTACTTTTTTAATCCATTTTCAGTGCATATATTTAGAAAAGTTGTTGATAATATTTTGCATTCTGCGGAAAAGGATTGTAGAAAATTGGATTTGATTCTTTATTATCCAACACGGGAGTATGAAGAATTCCTTGAAAACAGTACACCCTTTAAAATTGTAGATGAAATAAGAATACCAGGAGAAATTGATAAAAGAGAAAAGTTTATAATATACCGCTTAAGGGAAGAGTTTTTATACAAGGACATTTAAATAAAAAGATTCTTGTAGCCAAATCATTTTCCTATATTTTTACAAACATTCAATAATCATTTATTGAAGTAATAATAAAAAATATTAACAATTAGTTTAATTGACTAAGATTTACTATTATATTATAATATTTATTGTTTTGAAAAAATGCTCACAAGTGAAACTTTGTAATTATTAGCTAGTTATGTTAATACTTATGAAGTTTTTAATGACTGCTAGAAGATATACCTTAGTTACATAGTAAAATTAATATATAATCATGTAATTTAATAAGGTATTTAATTAATATAAAATATAAAAGTTTATATGGAAAGGAGAAAATGACAATGAAAAAGTTTAGTATTATTCTTTTAGTTATCATTTTATTATTTGCTGTTACAGCATGTGGTACAGGAGGAGAAAAAGTAGATTCTGACATAGTCAATGAGCTAGATAACATATATACAAACAACCTAGAAGAAAGTCAATCTGAAGAAATTTCTATTAAAGAAGAAAA
>JAAYRK010000025.1 GCA_012518815.1 Candidatus Epulonipiscium sp.
TCGATAGTTGCTGGTGGTTTTGAAGTAATATCATATACTATCCTGTTAACATGATCTACTTCCTTTACTATCCTAGTAGATACTCTATCTAATACTTCATAAGGTATTCTTGCCCACTCAGCCTTCATAAAGTCTGTCGTACAAACACCTCTAAGAGCAACTACATAACTATAAGTTCTCTCATCTCCTGAAACACCCACAGAACGTAAATTTGTCAATACAGCAAAATACTGATTGATATCCTTGTTAAGATTTGCTTTTTCAAGTTCCTCACGGAAAATATAATCTGCTTCTTGAAGTATAGCTACCTTTTCTTTTGTTATTTCTCCAATAATTCTTACTCCTAAACCAGGACCTGGGAAAGGCTGTCTTGATACCAAAAATTCAGGTATTCCAAGTACTCTTCCTAAATCTCTTACTTCATCTTTAAATAAATCTCTTAAAGGTTCAAGTATTTCTTTAAAATCAATAACGTCAGGAAGGCCTCCTACATTATGATGGCTTTTGATAACTGCTGCATTTTTGCCACCACTTTCAATAACATCTGGATAAATAGTTCCTTGTACTAAGAAATCTACTGAGCCTATTTTCTTTGCTTCTTCTTCAAATACCCTAATAAACTCTTCTCCAATAATTTTTCTCTTTCTTTCAGGGTCAGTTATACCTTCCAACTTACCTAAAAATCTATCCCCTGCATCGATACAAATAAGATTAATGTCAAATTGTTGTCTAAATACTTTTTCAACTTCAATTCTTTCATTTTTCCTCATAAGACCAGTATCAACAAAAATACAAGTAAGTTGCTTGCCTACAGCTTTATGAACTAAAATAGCTGCAACCGAGGAGTCAACCCCGCCAGAAAGAGCACATAGTACTTTTTTATCAGCAATTTTTTCTTTGAGGCTTTCTATAGATCGCTTTGCAAATTCATTCATATTCCAATCGCCATTACAAGCACATCTATCATATAAAAATTTTTTTATTAAAGTAATGCCTTCTAAGCTTTGAATAAGTTCCATATCTATTTGTTCTACATCAAATTCTGAAAAATATTCAGCTGCATCAAAATTCTTAGATATAACTAAAATAGGTAGAGATAATTGTGTCAATTCTTTAATTATTATACTTTCATCTTTAGCAATATTATTTGAATCTCCAGTAATAATAATACCTTTAGGATTTTTATTTTTTATTTTTTCAATAGCTGTATCATATGAAAAAACTTCACAATAGACATTTGCTTCCCTAACTTTTCTTGCAACTATTTGATTATACTTTCCATCGATATCTAAAATAATAATTAGTTCGTGATTCATTTCCATCCTCCTAGACATATTTATATAAAGTAACATAATTTAACCATGTTAATTATCTAAATAATATAGAATATATTAATAATACATGAATTAAAAGAACTATGTCAAATGTTTTGTAAAACAGTCAGAAGTATTTGAAATATATAATCCGGACAGACTATTGTCAATCCGGATTATTTAATAATTAGTATTCTACGCTATAATTGGGGGCTTCTTTAGTTATATGTATGTCATGAGGATGATTTTCTTTTAAGCCCGCACTAGTAATTTGTACAAACCGAGCATTTTCCATTAACTCTTTAATATTTCTTGCTCCACAATATCCCATTCCTGAACAAAGGCCTCCCATAAGTTGATAAATAGTATCTTCAACTGGACCCTTGTAAGGAACTCTTCCCTCTACTCCTTCAGGAACTAATTTTTTAGCGTCTTGTTGGAAGTATCTATCTTTACTTCCTTTTTCCATAGCGGCTAAAGAACCCATGCCTCTATATACTTTATATTTTCTTCCTTGATATAATTCAGTTTCTCCAGGGCTCTCATCGGTACCAGCAAAAATACCACCCATCATTGTTACACTAGCCCCAGCAGCAATTGCTTTTACAACATCACCTGAATATTTAATTCCTCCATCAGCTATAATTGGGATTCCATAAGCTTTTGCCGCTTCTGCACAATCGAAAATTGCAGTAATTTGTGGAACTCCAACCCCTGCAATTACTCTAGTTGTACAAATTGAACCAGGACCAATTCCTACTTTTACTGCATCTGCTCCTGCCTCAATAAGAGCTAGAGTAGCTTCTGCAGTAGCAACATTCCCTGCAATAATTTGTATATCAGGATACAAGTTCTTAATCTTTTTTACAGTGTCTAAAACGCCCTGAGAATGTCCATGAGCTGTATCGACAACAATTACATCAACCTTAGCCTCTACCAGTTTTGCTACTCTGTCACATGCATCATTGGTTACTCCTACAGCTGCACCTACTAGTAATCTTCCATTTTCGTCTTTTGCTGAGTTAGGATATAAAATAGCTTTTTCAATATCTTTTATTGTTATAAGTCCTTTAAGATTTCCATTCTTATCTACAATAGGTAGCTTTTCTATTCTATACTTTGCAAGAATTTCTTTTGCTTCTTCTAAAGTTGTACCTTCTGGTGCAGTAATTAAATTGTCTTTTGTCATAACTTCTTTAATTTTACGGTTATGATTTGTTTCAAAACGTAAGTCTCTATTTGTAAGAATGCCTACTAACTTTGTTCCTTCAGTAATGGGTACACCTGAAATACGATATTTAGCCATTAATTCATTTGCCTCATAAACATATCTGTCAGGGGATAAATAAAATGGATCGGTAATAACGCCATGCTCAGAACGCTTTACTTTATCAACCTCTTCTGCCTGAGCCTCTATGGACATGTTTTTATGGATTACTCCAATGCCACCCTGACGTGCCATTGCAATAGCCATTCTTGCTTCTGTAACTGTATCCATTCCAGCACTCATTACAGGAATATTTAACTTAATCTTTTTGGTAAGCTGTGTTGATAAATCAACATCTTTAGGAAGAACCTGAGAGTAGGCAGGTATTAATAATACATCATCAAATGTAACTCCTTGCTTAATAATTTTTTGCATTTCTTAACCTCTCCTTGATTTTTCGCCAAGTTTATCAAATTATTTTTCGCTTGTCAACCACTTATTTAAACTTTTAAAAAATAAATTTTATTAGTAATACAGGCACATTTAATGTGCCCATTAATCTACTTTTTTATATGCAATTTTCTTGGAATATATTGAAAAATCCCTTTTAAAATCTCTTCGTTTGGCTCAAATATCATTTTTACTTTTTGATTATTATAATTAAACATAGCAATATAAGTATTATCTTTTATTTCACGACTGCTATAATCTAACACTTTGTCAAAACCTCTAAACTCATGGGCATAATTGTCATCGTTTATATGAGCCATTATTTCAAAATTTTTAACTGAAACAGTTAAAAGTTTTTTACGCTTACTTTTACTCATAATTATATCTATATCTAGTTCATCATTAGTAAGAATATATTCATATTCAATATTAAGTCTTTGAAGGAGCCAATAAGCACCATAAATAACAAGGGCTGCACCTATTAAGAAAAAGTTACCCAACAAAGGAATCACTAAAAATAATAACATACACGCAGCAAGAATTATTAAGAAAAAGAGCATATTATCTTCAAAGGTCCGCTTTTTGGTAACTAGTTGTTCTTTGAATACGTCTCCCATGTCCAACCTCCTTGTCTCTTTGTTATATCCTAACATATACGAATTTAAATATCAAGAAAAAACAGCTTGCCAAAGGCAAGCCGTTAAAAGATTACATCATTCCCATTCCTGGAGCTCCACCAGGCATTACTGGTTCAGGCTCAGGTATTTCTCCAACAACAGCTTCTGTTGTTAAGAATGTAGATGCAACTGAATTTGCATTTTGAAGTGCACTTCTTGTTACCTTAGTTGGGTCAAGTATTCCTGCTTCAATCATATTAACATATTCTTCTGTAAGAGCATTAAAGCCCATATCTCTTCCTAATTCTTTAACTTTATTTACAACAACAGAATCTTCAAATCCTGCATTAGTAACAATTTGGCGAAGAGGAGCTTCTAATGCCTTAAGAACAATGTTAACTCCTGTTCTTTCATCACCGGAAGTTGTATCTAATAATGTAGCTATCTCATTTATAGCATGAATATATGCAGATCCTCCTCCAGCAACGATTCCTTCTTCAACTGCAGCTCTTGTTGCAGCTAAAGCGTCTTCTATACGAAGTTTATTTTCTTTCATTTCTGTTTCTGTAGCAGCTCCAACCTTAATAACTGCTACTCCACCTGCTAATTTAGCTAATCTTTCTTGTAACTTTTCTTTATCAAATTCAGAAGTGGTTTCTTCTATTTGATTTTTAATTTGTTTAACTCTAGCATCAATATCTTCTTTATTTCCTGCACCATCAATTATGATAGTGTTTTCTTTTCCAACTTTTACTGTAGCTGCTCTTCCTAACATATCTAAAGTAGTATCTTTTAGGTCTAAACCTAATTCTTCAGAAATAACTTCTCCACCTGTTAAAATTGCAATGTCTCTTAACATTTCTTTTCTTCTGTCTCCAAAGCCAGGTGCTTTAACTGCTACACAATTAAATGTACCTCTTAATTTGTTAACTATTAATGTAGTTAATGCTTCTCCTTCTACATCTTCAGCAATAATTAATAATTTTGCTCCTTGTTGAACAATTTGTTCTAATAATGGAAGAATGTCTTGAATAACTGAAATCTTTTTATCAGTAATTAAAATATAAGGATCTTCAAGTACCGCTTCCATCTTGTCCATATCTGTTGCCATATATGCAGATAAATATCCTCTATCAAATTGCATTCCTTCAACGATTTCTAATTCAGTATTCATAGTTTTTGATTCTTCTACGGTTATTACTCCGTCGTTTGATACTTTTTCCATAGCATCAGCAATTAAATTACCAATTTCTTCGTCACCTGCAGAAATAGCAGCAACTTTTGCAATATGAGATTTGCCATTGATTTGCTGACTCATTCCTTTAATAACTTCTACTGCTTTCTTAGTAGCTTTATGCATTCCTTTTCTAATAATGATAGGATTAGCACCTGCAGCAATGTTTTTAAGTCCTTCTTTTATCATTGCTTGAGCTAATACTGTTGCAGTAGTTGTTCCGTCTCCTGCTACATCATTAGTTTTAGTAGCAACTTCTTTTACAAGTTGTGCACCCATATTTTCAAAGTTATCTTCTAATTCTATTTCTTTTGCAATAGTAACACCGTCGTTAGTAATAAGAGGTGTACCAAATTTTTTATCTAAAACAACATTACGTCCTTTTGGGCCTAAAGTTACTTTTACAGTATTAGCTAATTTATCTACACCAGCTTCTAATGCCAATCTAGCATCTGAACCAAATTTAATCTCTTTTGCCATATTAATATCCTCCTTTTTTTATTAAAATTCTTTATATTATTCTACTATTGCTAAAATATCACTTTGTCTTATTACGATATATTCATCATCACCAATTTTTACTTCTGTTCCTGCATACTTAGAGTAGATTACCTTATCTCCAACTTTTACTTCCATTTTAACTTCTTTTCCATCAACTACTCCACCAGGTCCTACTGCAACTACTTCTGCTTCTTGTGGTCTTTCTTTCGCTTGATTTGGAAGCACAATACCAGATTTTGTTTTTTCCTCTGCTTCTAATTGTTTAAGAACTACCCTATCCCCTAATGGTTTTAAATTCATAGTTTAACCTCCTTCAAAGTATGTATTATAAATTATTATTATTCTCTTTTGTTAGCACTCTTTGCAATTGAGTGCTAACTACTAAAATAATATAATAAAACTACCATCTTTATGCAAGGAGCTGTTTTGCCTAAAATAAAGCTTTAACTATTATTACCACGTTTTATTTAAATTATCCTCCTTTTTTCTCTCATTTTCTATTATTATCTTAATTATCATTGGCTACTTCAAATAATTGGATATATTATTTAAAATATATTGAATAAAAGGAAGATAATATATAACAGGAATTAATACTGCTGGAAGTAAATTTCCAACTTTAATCTTTTTTACTTCCATTAAATTTAAGCCAATAGCAAAAATTAAAATACCACCTACTATTGAGATTTCACGAATCATATCTTCTGTCATAAATGGCTCTATCCATTGAGCAAGGATTGTTAATATTCCTTGATATAATAATACTGAAATCCCTGATAGAGCAACTCCTATCCCTAAACTAGCAGACAATACAATTGAAATAACCCCGTCTAAAACAGCTTTAGCAAATAAAGTCTTATGTACTCCTTGAAGTCCACTTTCTAAAGAACCCATAATAGCCATAGTTCCAACACAAAATATCAAACTAGCTGTAACAAAGCCTTGGGAGATACTTCTTTCTTTTGTATCTTTCCTCATCTTGTTCTCTATAAGATTACCAAACTTTTCGAGTTTTCCTTCTATATCTAAATATTGCCCTAATAAGCCCCCTACTAGAAGACTAATAATAAATAAAACTGGATGGCTGGCTGGGTCTATCATATTAGCAATAGTTCCTGAAATTCCAACAAATAATACTGATAAGGATACGCCATTAAAAATTATCTCTTTATATTCTTCTTTAAAGCCCTTCCTCATTACAGTACCTAATAATGAGCCAAAAAAAATTGCCAATACATTGACTATAGTACCAAGCACTATACCCCTCCTATTTGCCAATCTTAAGCTGTCTTCCATAATAAAACAAATATTGCTGGGCAATACCTGCTAAATCACCAAAGTAATTCTTTGCAAAGTCTCGGATTTCATTTGCTGAAAGTTCTCTATTAAAATAAAAATGTTCCATAATGCGTTTAATCCAAACATCCACAGGGAAAGCTTCTCTTTTACCAAGGCTAAAAAGCAAGACGCAATCTGCAATTTTGGGTCCTACACCTTTAATTTTAAGTAAAATCTCCTTAGCTTCTTCATAAGGTAAAAGTTTTAGTTTATCTAAGTCAACTTCTCCGTTTTTTATCTTTTTACAAGCATCTAAAATATATGGGGCTCTAAAACCTGCTTTACATGCCCTAATATCTTCTTCTTTTGCCTGAGATAATTCTTCAACACTTGGAAAAGAAAAAAAATCAGTGTCATCGATAGTACAAATATATCTTCCAAACATTTTACTAATATTATTAACCACTTGCTTTATATGTGGAATTTGTTTGTTTTGCGAAATAATAAAAGAAATAAGACATTCCCAGGGATCTTGATTTAATATGCGAATACCGGGAGCATAATTAATAGCATTAAATAAATGCTTGTCTTTAGCAGCCAAACATCGCTTAATTATATCATAATCCCTATTTAAATCAAAGTAATAAATCCATAAGTTATTAAATTCTTCAATAGATGAAGGATAAAAAATTATACTTTCATCTGTCTGAAGAATTTTTAAAACTTTTCCTTTGGCAACAATAATATAATGTCCTTGGCTAATCTTATAAAACCTAAAACACTGTCCACATTCTAAAATTTGTTCTATATTAAAATCCTTAGTATTCTCTAAGATTACTTTATCTTCTACTTGCTTATATTTCATGTTTTCTCACCTATCCTGCCACTTGCGGCTAAAATATTAAAATGCTATACTTAAATCATTTATTAGATTACTTACTATCTAATGCCTAAGGCAAAAGGGAGGTCACTGATGAAGGAAAAAATATATACTATACCTGTTATTGATGCTTTTAAGGAAGTTACTGAATGTCCTATATGTAATCTCTATAAAAAATTAGAAGACGACAGCATTGATTTTATGTTAGGACCTTCTTATATGGAAGATGATATTCGAATGGAAACCAATAAAATTGGCTTTTGTCCTCACCATTATGAAAAAATGTTTGAAGAAAAAAACCGTCTAGGCCTTGCTTTAATGATTCATACACATTTACAAGAAATCAATAAAAAACTTTCTAAAGTCATTTCTTCAAATAAAGATTTTAACGTAAAAACTAAATCTCTATTTAGCATGATTAAAACTAGTAAAAATAATACTTCTAATGAAAATAATAATCCAATATCATCATATATCAATAATGTATATAATAGCTGTTATATATGCAATAGAATAGAAAAAACTTTTAACCGTTATGTGGATACCTTTTTTTATTTATGGAAGAATGATGAAAATTTTGTTTCTTTGGTTTCCGAGGGAAAGGGATTTTGCTTAAGTCATTTTTCATTATTATTAGAAAGAGCAAGTTCTGCACTAAACAAAAATCAATATAATCATTTTACACAAATTGTAATTCCTATTCAACTAGAAAACTTAAAAAGAATTGAAGATGAAATAGATTGGTTCATACAAAAATTTGATTATAGATTTAAAGACGAGCCTTGGAAAAATTCAAAGGATGCTATTCAAAGAAGCATATTAAAAATAGCAAGCAAGCAGATAAAAATCGAAGATTGTTGACATTCATAAGATTTTGTTATTTAATAAAATCATATTAATTTAAGGAGGATTAATTATGAACCAACAAGACTATCAATATCAGCAAACACATACTAGAACAAGTTACATAAGTGATGAAGTTGTAACTCTTAAAGAATGGCTTTTGAGTATGCTTCTTTTACTAATTCCTTTTGCTAACATTATTTTACCATTTTACTGGGCTTTTGCTTCAGGGGTTAAAAAAAGCAAACAAAACTTTTTTAGAGCACAGCTTATTTTTATGGCTATAAGTTTAGGTCTTGTCATCTTGTCCTGGTCTCTTATTATTGGTTTATTGGCAGCTCTTGGCTTAGGCTTAAGTTACTAATAATGATTTTATATAGAAAAATCTGCTATTATAAAATAATAAAGCTTCTGTGTAATTCACAGAAGCTTTTATTATGAAATTATATATATTATTCTGCTAACTTTTGATATGTTTCAAATCTTTCTTTAGCATCTTCTTTTGATTGTTCGAATAATTCATCTGCCACTTCAGGGAAGCTTCTTGCAAGAGATGAATATCTAACTTCACCCATGATAAATTCTTTATAATCTCCTGTTGGAGCTTTTGAATCAAGGATGAATGGATTCTTTCCTTCTTCCTTAAGAAGAGGATTATATCTGTATAGATGCCAGTATCCAGCTTCAACAGCTTTCTTAGTTTGCTCTTGTGAACAAGTCAAGCCACCTTTAATACCATGGTTAATACATGGTGAATAAGCAATAATTAGTGATGGTCCTGGATAGCTTTCAGCTTCTATTAAAGCCTTAATTAATTGGTTTTGATTTGCACCCATAGCTACTTGAGCAACATAAACATAGCCATAAGTCATCATCATTCTACCAAGGTCTTTTTTCTTTGTTCTCTTTCCAGCTGCAGCAAATTTAGCAATTGAAGCAGTTGGTGTAGCTTTTGAAGATTGTCCACCAGTATTAGAATATACTTCTGTATCAAATACAAGAATGTTAATATCTTCACCTGAAGCTAATACATGGTCTAAACCACCAAAACCAATGTCATAAGCCCAACCGTCTCCACCTAAAATCCATTGAGATTTTTTCACTAAGAATTCCTTTTTCTCAAGGATTTCTTCAAATATTTCTTTTGCTCTAGCATCATTTCCATTGTATGCTTCTAATAAAGGTAACAATGTTAATGTAGCTTTCTTAGAGCCTGCTGCATCATTCATGTTTTCTACCCAATCTTTAAGAGCAGCTTTAATTTCATCAGAAACATCTAATGTTTGAGCTTCTTCAGCTATATTTTTCAAGCCACTTCTAATTTGTTTTACAGCCATATACATACCAAATCCAAATTCCGCATTATCTTCGAATAGGGAGTTTGCCCATGCTGGTCCATGACCTTTTTCATTAATTGTATATGGTGTGGATGGAGCACTACCTGCCCAAATTGAAGAACATCCTGTAGCATTAGCAATATACATTCTGTCTCCAAATAATTGAGTTATAAGTTTAGCATAAGGTGTTTCTCCACAACCTGCACAAGCTCCAGAGAACTCAAGTAATGGTTGTTCAAATTGACTTCCTTTAACTGTTCCAATATTTAAAGGATTTTCTTTCTTAGATAAAGTTAGAGCATATTCCCAATTGTCTATTTGCTCAGTTTGAGTTTCAATTGGCTTCATAATTAATGCTTTTTCTTTAGCTGGACATACTTGAGCACAGCTTCCGCATCCAGTACAGTCTAAAACAGATACTTGAATTCTATATTTATAGTTTTCTAAACCTTTACCAATAGCTTTCTTAGATGTAAATCCTTCTGGTGCATTCTTATCTTCATCTTCATCTATTAAGAATGGACGAATTACTGCATGAGGACATACATAAGAACATTGGTTACATTGGATACATTTATCAATTTGCCATTCAGGTACATCAACTGCGATGCCTCTCTTTTCATATTTTGAAGTACCTTGTGGGAAGGTTCCGTCTTCTCTGCCTACAAATGCACTAACAGGAAGTTTATCTCCTTCTTGTCTGTTCATAGGATCCATAATGTTAGTAACAAATTCAGGTAGATCTTTTGTAGCAGCAGCTTCATCTTCTGTAGCATTAGCCCAATGAGCAGGAACTTGTACTTCTACAATACCTTCTACTCCTCTGTCTACAGCTGCATAGTTCATGTTAACAATCTTTTCACCTTTTCTACCATAAGAATCCACTATTGCTTCCTTCATATATTTTACAGCATCATCAATAGGAATTATATTAGCTAATTTAAAGAATGCCGCTTGTAAAACTGTGTTAATACGGTTTCCAAGTCCAATTTCTTTAGCAATGGATACCCCGTCAATGGTATAGAATTTAATATTTCTTTCTGCAATAATCTTTTTCATTTTTGCAGGTAACTTTTCTTCTAATTCTTCTACAGACCAGTCACAGTTTAATAGGAAGGTTCCACCTTCTTTTAAGTCTGATAACATATCATATTTGTCTACATATGAAGGATTATGACAAGCAATAAAATTAGCTTTATTAATTAAGTATGTGGATCTAATTGGTTCTTTACCAAAACGAAGGTGAGATATTGTTACTCCACCAGATTTCTTTGAATCGTAGGAGAAGTAAGCTTGTACATACATATCTGTATGGTCTCCAATAATCTTAATGGAGTTTTTATTTGCTCCTACTGTTCCGTCAGAACCAAGTCCCCAGAATTTACAACTAATTGTATCCTTTCCGGAGATATCTAATTCTTCACCAGTTGGAAGTGATTTGTGGGTAACATCATCAATAATACCAATTGTGAAATTGTTTTTAGGTTGATCATTTTTAAGGTTGTCAAATACTGCCACGATTTGAGCAGGAGTTGTATCTTTAGAACCTAAACCGTAACGTCCACCTACGATAGTAGGTTGTTGTGCTTGATCTATAAATGCAGTACAAACATCAAGATATAATGGTTCTCCAATAGCTCCAGGCTCTTTTGTTCTATCTAATACAGCAATCTTTTTAACTGTCTTAGGTATTTGTTTTAAGAAATGTTCAATTGAGAAAGGTCTGTATAAACGTACCTTTACAAGGCCTACCTTTTCTCCTTGACTATTTAAGTAATCTACTGTTTCTTCAATTGTATCTACTACAGAACCCATTGCAACAATTACTCTGTCAGCATCAGGTGCTCCATAATAATTAAATAATCCGTAATTTCTTCCTGTAATCTTATTAATTTCGTTCATGTATTCTTCTACAACAGCTGGAAGTGCATCATAGAAAGGATTACATGCTTCTCTAGCCTGGAAGAAGATATCAGGATTTTGAGCTGTTCCTCTAAGCACAGGATGTTCAGGATTTAAAGCATTCTTTCTAAATGCTTTTACTGCATCCATATCTATTAATCTCTTATAGTCTTCATAATCAATTAATTCAACTTTTTGAATTTCATGAGATGTTCTAAATCCATCAAAGAAATGAAGGAAAGGTAATCTTCCTTTAATTGCACTAAGGTGTGCTACTGAACCTAAGTCAATAACTTCTTGAACGTTTGTAGATGCTAACATAGCAAAACCAGTTTGACGGCATGCCATAACGTCAGAATGGTCTCCAAAAATAGAAAGTGCATGACTTGCTACAGCACGAGCAGAAACATGAATAACACCAGGTAAAAGTTCACCTGCAACTTTATACATATTAGGAATCATAAGTAACAATCCCTGAGATGCAGTATAAGTTGTTGTTAATGCACCTGCTGCTAAAGAACCATGAAAAGTACCAGCGGCTCCGCCTTCTGATTGCATTTCAATTACTTTAGGCTCTTGGCCAAAAATGTTTTTCATTCCGTTAGCTGCCCATTCATCAACATATTCAGCCATAGGTGAAGATGGTGTGATTGGGAAAATACCAGCAACTTCAGTAAATGCATAAGAAACATGTGCAGCTGCCATATTTCCATCCATTGTCTTCATTACTTTTGACATCGTTTTACCCCCTAGAATAATATATTTATATGATACAATAATAAGCAGTATATTGTATACACATATTATAACATAGAAATTGTAATAGTAAATATTATTTTAGCATTTTCACACTAAATGATAACATTTTGACAAAGTTTTTTCAATATAGCACAAAGCCTATTATTACAATTAATTCTTTATATAACTTTCATAAGCTATGGTATTTGTGTAATCTCTAGCTCTATTATAATTTATAATCTATACTTTAAACAATAACAAAATTAAACACTAAACCAAAGTTTAAACCTTTAGATTAGTGTTTGATTTTGTAATATCATTAATTTATCTAATAATATAATTATTTATAATTTGATAGACCTTTAATAAAAGTTGATTCATATTTTTATCTTTATGAAATTTTAGTTCAATACTAATTCCGCCTGATAATATTAATTTTATTTCCGAATCTAAATCAAAAGTACCTGCGGTCTCTACGGAATATGTAATTATATTTTTATAAGGGATGGAATAGTACTCTATTTTTTTGCCCGTTAAACCTTGTTTATCAGCAATTAGTATCCTCTTATCAGTAAATACCGCTACATCTCTTACAGTTTTTACTGCAAATTGAATGGACTCATTTTGGGAAATAAAAGGCTCAAGACTTTGTGAAACTGGAACTTCTTGATAAAAATAAAATATTTTATTTAAATTCACATCTGCCATAATGACACCTCCAAAATTATTATATACTTAAAGTCTCATATCACGATATATATTTGCCATATCCTATTATTAATTATGCATGAATTAGATTTTTTAATATCTTTTTTGAAAAATTCCCATTTAAATTGTTTCCTTTTTGTATACATGTCTTTAATTTATATTTTTTACAAAATATAATATACATTTAAGAAATTGGTATTTATTTTTAAGATATTAATGTTATAATTAAGAGGGTGATAATCTATAAATGGGTGATAATTATGGGTAAACAATTTGGTGATCGTTTAAAAGAACTGCGTATTGAAAGAGGACTGACTCAGGAAGAATTGGCCAGAGAATTTAATACTGGAAAAGCTTCTATTTCTCATTATGAAAGTAATCGCAGACTACCCAATGCTAATAATATCAACTTGTTTGCAGAATTCTTTAATGTTTCGATTGACTATATAATGGGAAAAAGTGAAGTAAGAAACCCATACATTACAGAAAAAGGACTAGGGAGTTATCCTATTTCTATAAAGGATAAAAGTCAATACGAATCCTTTATTGAGCAAATTCAATTCTTTTTTATGGATAACGAAATACCTGAAGAAGACAAAGAAGCTCTCTTTAGAGATATTTCAAAGCTCTTTTGGGAAGCAAAGGACATATATAAACAAAAATCAAATTAACAATTAAAAAGATTTCTAGCAAATATGCTAGAAATCTTTTTTGTTTATATGAAAATCTAAAATAATTAAATTTCTTGCCAATTCAAGCAGTGTTAAAAGCTATAATTAGTAATAAATCCTCACAAATTTTATCGAATATATATCAGCTAATACTAGATCATCTGTTTCTGGTTCTCTAAGGATAATGTAACTTATTCCCACATCAATTAAAGTACCTTCTCTATCGACAAGCATATTTGTACCTATTAAAAATTCAACCTTTACATATCTACCTATTTGTTGTCTTAAATAGCCCTGGGTATAATTTATATCTTCTTGAACAGGAGCTCCTGGTTCAATCTCAAAATCAACAGGGTCCATTGTAATTGGGCTCTCTCTGCCAGCTACTGTCATCGACTTACTTGCTAGTATGCTAGTTGGTTCATATTGTCCTGGATGTAACTTTTTATATCCCGTTCTTTGTCTGCAGGATCTTTTTTGATTCATATAATTCATACTGTTGCCTCCTATATTATTATTGATATCTATTTCATTTTTATGTTTGAGAATAAAGTTCTGTCGGATTATAAAAACAATGGTCACCTACTCTTACTTGAAAACTCCCTGAACCGTTTCTAGGAAAAACATATGGGCAAACTGGTTCAAATGGATTAAAATACCATAAGGAGTAACCAACTGTAAACAAACGGTTTCCAGACAAAGCCCAATCTGCTATATCATAATGAATTTGTTCTGGGGGATTGGCCCAAATAGTTTGAGGATTAGGTAAACCTCCAATAACCGACATTACACAATCAAATTGTCCTTTCTGATAAATAACTTTTCTTATATCTCCTTGACATACTCTATGATATTCTCCAAAGGGAACTCTTACTCTATTCATTACAACGGTAGCTACTGCCTTCATTCCGTTTTCTCCTTCTCCCCCTGCTTCACATTTTATAATTCTGGCAAGTAATTCTCTATCAGAGTAAGACACATGATGCACCTCCTCTATATAATATCTACTATAATTTATTCATCCCGCTAAATATTGTTACATTGAATCAAATCACAAAGCAAAATAATAACATCTGGCATTCATAAAATATGAAACCAGATGTTATACTAAAATCATTTAATCAACATGAATTTTATCATTTTGCCTTTTCATATGCTTCAACGAGTTCATTTAATTTTGGATTTGCCAAAGATGTCGCATGACTCAGCATATTCTTTGATGTCGTCCCTATGGATAAGCCTGCTTCATAAAGCTCAATAATATTTGTATTTGCATTATTATTTATAATAACGCTCATTAAAGAAATTTTTGATATAATACTTTGAATTGATCTTTTTTAGCTTTGCGTTGCTGTCGGCAATCAGCTGCTTTGTATCATTTTTTATTTTTTCCTTTAATTCATCCCTGGTTAAATCTTCTGTCCAGATAAAATTCATCTCTTCAAATGCCTTGCACGCTTCATTAAATATGTTGTATTCCGGACTTCCAATATTTGTTGTTATATGACTGCCTGTTTTGACATACTTACTATCATTGGATACAGAATAATAAAGATAAAGTTCATTATGATACAGTTGAATATTAAGTCCTTCTTCTTTAAACTTTTTCAGAAGACTTTGTAATTCTTCATTGTTTACAAGCTTCTTCAATGTAGTTTTCTCGTCTTTTTCCCAGCTAAGCTTTAATGAATTTATTGCTTCAGCAGCCTGCCTTGCTTTTAAGCTTTCTGAAGAAAAGAATAATCTACTTGATAATATTTCGTTTCAGTGAGCGCTTTTTCTTGAATCTTTTCTGTGGACTGAGCTAAAACGATTAAAGGTAAAACAAAAAGAAAAACAAAAACAACCATTCCCGCGAGCAAGATTTTCTTATTTTTAATTTATTTTCCCCCTCAAATAAATTAGAAACGAAAAAATTATATAACACTCTTAGGATTGTTTTAAGTATTTTTAATAGTTTAAATAAATAATAAAATATTCATTATTTTAACCAATTTATCTGATAATAAATTAAGCTCTTTTATAATAAAAAACGCGGATGAATTAATCCGCGTTTTTACTTTCCCCAATAAGCTCATTTAATTTAGGATTTGCTATAGGTATATACTGAGCTCTCTGATCAGCTGAATTCTCTATCTTTATACCAACATACAATGTCTCAACTATCCGTGTATTATTATAATAATTTACCCGGAAATCAAGTTGAAAACGATATTTTGAATTCATTTCTCTTAACTGCTTATTAGCATTTAAAATAATATCTTTCGTTTCATTTCTAATTTTCTTTTTCAATTCATCAACCGTCAAATCCGGAGTCCAGATTATATCCTTTGCCATTATTTCTTCTTGTAAAGTCTTTTCAAACAATTCAAATTCTGGTCCTCCTACAGCATTTGTAATATATCTGCCAGTCTTTACATACTTACTGTCATTTTGCACTACGTAGTATATTATTAATTCATCATGGACTAATATAATATCAAGACCTTCATCTTTATATTTTTTAACGATATTTTGCAGTTCCTCATTGTTTTCATAATTTTTTATTGTAGTACTCATATCTGTATCCCAGGTAAGTTTCAATGCATTAATTGCATTAATTGCTTTGATGGCTTTTAAACATTCAGAAGAATAAATCATTATTCGTTCGTTCTTTCCTTCGATTGCTGAAACTATATGTACTTCCACATATCCATTATTATTATACTTTACAGTAGATATAAATATCTCTTTACTATCAAGCTTAAGATTCTCTTTTAATTCATCAATCTTCACATTAATTTCTGCATAAGCCTGATCGACTGTTTTTCCATATGACCAAATATAATTATCTTTGAAATTTTCAACTTCTTTTCTCACGTAATCAAAAGTTGGATTTTCTGCATTCCCTTCAAATATAACCGCTTCTACTTTTATATTTTCATTTACAATGGTCTTAAAAGGCATTTCTGTACTTTTAGATATGAGTTCGTCATTTTCATTTTTTACTGCCCAATAGTCAAATGTATACCCTTCATTTGCCTGTGCAGTAAAAGTAACTTCCGTGCCTTCCGGTACTTTTTCGTCATTTTTAATACTCGCTGTAATGGTACCATTTTCTGATGAATAATTCACTTGATAAAGTTTAGTTATATTTTCATCAGATTCTAAAGTTTGCGCTATGGCGGTAACAGGAACTACTAAAAGAAAGATAGAAAATAAAACCAATAAGCTAATATTTTTTTTGCTTTTCATTTCTTTTTCTCCTAAAGTATAATAGAAATTTCAAGTATTATATAATACCTTAAAAATTATTTCAAGTATTTTTAATAATTAAAATACTAAAATATTCTAACATTGTTATTAAAAAATATTCAAAAGGTTTATTAGTCCCTTTTTTACAAAAATAAAAACATCCAGCCATCTAAAAATTTATAGCCAGATGTTTTGATATAAACAAAAGAGATATTAAACACTCATCATACAGTTAAACGATAAATCATAATATACTCTTGTTCTAGCCCTTTAATAATTTCAAAACCAAGGTTCTTATACATCTTAACTGCATAATTATCTTTTTGCACTCCTAAAGAAACTTGTTTGTAACCTCTTGACTTAAGCAATTGTAACATACTCTTCATCAATGCGGTTCCTATGCCTTTGCCACGGTATTCCTTATATAAAGAAATTGCAAGTTCAGGCGTTTTATCATCTATATAGGCATAACCTTTTATTGGTCCACAAAATATTCTAGTCCACACAGCACCAACTACTTTCCCATCAAGTTCAGCTACCAAACACAAATCATCAGGCTTACCAAAATCCTCTATATAAATCTTTATGTCAGGTTGATTAATTATTGATCTTGGTAATAATAGTTCTCCTTCTCTTTGAAAAATTGCTTCATAAACAAAATCTTTTAGTAAATCTATTTCTGATGTCTTAATTGGTCTTATTTTATAATTAATCATCTGTAATCCCCTTTTTATAAATTACTATTCAGCTGCTTTAAAATTATAAATAGGCCTTATTCTATTTACAATTTCAACAGTATCTTTAATATTGTTTACAATATCCTCAATCTTCTTATATGCCATAGGACATTCATCAAGAGTCTCTGCATTAACGGAAGTCGTATAAATTCCCTTCATTTGTTTTTTGAACTCAGAAACTGTAAAGGAATTTTTTGCAACAGTCCTTGACATTAATCTTCCAGCACCATGAGGGGCAGAATAATTCCATTCTTCATTCCCCTTTCCAATACATATTAATGAACCATCCCTCATATTAATTGGGATAAGAAGTTTTTCACCTTCTTGAGCTGAAACTGCTCCTTTTCTTAGTATCATATTCTTCGTATCAATATAATTGTGAATTGTAGTAAATTCTTCTTCAACCTTTAGCTTCATCCCTTTTACTATTTCTTCCATCATGGCCTTCCTATTTAATTGTGCAAAGCTTTGTACTATTTCCATATCATGAATATAATCTTCCATCAATTGACCAGATACATATGCCAACGATTTTGGAATATCCGTTATTACCTGAGACTTAAGGGCAGCTATAGCAGACTGAATTTCTGTTTGTTTTCCTGACGCCTTGTAATCCTCAATTAATTTTTGTATATCAACACTAGAGTTTTTGTTAAGATATCTATAAGCTTGTTCTTGATAAAATCTTGCAACTTCATTTCCTAAGTGTCTAGAACCAGAATGAATTATTATATATATCTTCCCTTCTTCATCTTTACCTGCTTCAATAAAATGATTTCCCCCTCCTAAAGTCCCTATAGATTTAATAGCCCTGTCTATATTAATATTGCCTTCAATCCTACATCTAAGTCTTTCTAAATCAATCATTTCATTATATTTGTGGGGTGTTTTTCTAATATTAAAGCCTGATGGTATTTTTGCATAGATTAATTTATCCAACTTTTCTAATTCAATATGAGAATTTTTAACCTTAATAACTTCCATACCACAACCTATATCAACCCCTACTAAATTGGGCACAACGCAGTCTGAAATGGTCATAGTTGTTCCTATTGTGCAGCCTGCACCTGTATGAACATCAGGCATTATTCTAATTTTTGAACCCTTTGTAAATTCTTGATTACATAAGGTCTTTATTTGTTGAATTGCACTTTCTTCTATAACATCAGTAAAAACCTTTGCAGTATTATACTTTCCTTCAATAAGCATCATTTTATCACCCCTTATCTAACTTAAAACACGTCTTATACCACTATTATAAAACTAATAACTAATAATAGCTATGTTTAGTAATATAAAAAAATGCGGATTTTAATTATCCGCATTTTCATAGGCTTCTATAAGTTTATCTGCATTTGGATTTGCTAAATTTATAGATTTAACATTTGCAAGCCTTGAAGATACTTTTATTAATAAACCAGGCTGTAATGCAGTAACTATCTTTGTATTTGGATCATCTTTATAATATGTTTCGTAGAATACAGTTTCAACGCGGTGCATCGAATTTATATTTCTTAGCTTTTTATTAGTATTTAATAGAAGTTCTGTTGTATCTTTTCTTATTTTATTCTTTACATCTATCACTGTCATATCTTCTGTCCATTCAAAATTCATAGAAGCAAATTCATCCACAGCTTCATTAAATATTTCATAATCAGGACTCGCTATATCATTACTTCTATGTTTACCTGTTGTTAAAGTACTACTATCATTATTTATGTAATAGCAAATTCGTAAATCATCACTATATAATTCGAACTTAAGACCTTCTGCTTCATACTTTTTTAGTAGATTTTGAAGTTCTTCATTATTTTTTAAACTTTCTACTGTAGTTAGTCTATCTGTATCCCAACTAAGATTTAATGCAGCTATTTCTTTTATTGCGTCTTTAATTCTTAAAACTTCAGGAGAATAAATAGGTACTACGACTCTCTTATCTTCAACTGGAGAGCTAATCTCTATTTGAATATATCCATATTCGTAGATTTCTACTACGTCCACAACTATTTTTGTAGGATCTAAATTAAGGCGCTTTTTAAGATTTTTTATTTTTGCTTCGATTTCATCACATGCTTCATACATTCTTTTCCCACGTGTCCAAACATAATTTAGATTTTGTACTTCTTTTCTTACATAATCAACCGTAGGATTTGCACTATTTCCCTTAAAAATTACAGCTTCAACATTTATATTATCTCTTATTTCCAGCTTAAGAATTCTTTCAGTTGTTTCTTTTAAAATTTTGCCTTCATCATTTTTTACTATCCAATAATCAAAAGTATATCCTTTATCGGGCTCTACGGTAAAAGTAACTACTTTTCCTTCTACTAACTTTTGCCCTTTTAAAACACTAGTTGAAATTTTGCCGTTTTTCACCGAATAATCAATAACATACTCTTTAGTTATGGATTCATTAGAGTTTACATTTTCAGTAGAATTAGCTACTACATTAGAAGGAAACATTAAAATCAACATAGTAACAATCATAACAAAAGATATAACTTTTTTACTCTTCATTTCTCCTACTCCTTTAAAATTTCTTAACACAATGAGTAGTATATAATAATCTGAAAAATTTTTCAACTTTATTTGTGCAAAAAAACCATAAATAATAATTATTTACATAATACTAACTTATTAATAATTTACCTATTACTTGGATAATGATTTATTATCCTTTGTCTTGTACTATTTCGTTATAATATAATTTTCAATATAATCCATGAGCTTTTCTATATACTTCGTAGCTATATGACTAAGCACCCCATGATTTCTAGTTATATAGCCAATATTCATATTCACATCTATATCTAAAGGGACAGCACAATAATCACTTCCATTAAGTTCTTCACAAATAATTCCTGAACACAATGTATATGCATTTAAGCCAACCATTAAATTGAGCATGGTTGCCCTGTCACAAGCCTTAATGGTTTTCTTATAATCATAAGTACTAAGAATTTCTTCTGCAAAATAAAAAGAATTATTATCTCCTTGTTCAAAAGAAAGACAAGGGTATTCTGATAATTCTTCCATGCTTATCTTTTCATTCTTAGCCAAAGGATGACCTTTCCATAAGTATACATAACCTTTACACTGGATTAATTCATGAAATTCCAATTGGTTTTCTTTTAATAATTTATTGATTACCTTCTCATTGAAATCATTAATATAAAGGATTCCTATTTCACTTTTTCCATTTTTCACATCAGCAATAACATCTGTAGTTCTAGTTTCACGAATAGCAAATTCATACTCATTCATGTCAAATTCTTTTACCATCTCTACAAAGGCTTTTACTACAAATGAATAGTGTTGTGTAGATACTCCAAATTTCTTTTTAATTTTTTTACCTTCAATATATTTTTCTTCAAGCAACTCCATCTGAGCCAATACCTGTCGTGCATAACCTAAAAAATCTTCCCCTTCTGCTGTAAGAAGCACCCCTTTATTCGTCCGAGTGAAAATATTAATATTTATCTCAGCTTCTAAATCTTTTATTGCACTAGAAAGCGTCGGCTGAGATATAAAAAGTCTTTTTGCAGCTTCATTCATGGAATTTGTGTCAGCAACAGCCACAACATATTTTATCTGCTGTAAAGTCATCATAGCCCTCCTTCTAAATAGCTAAAAACTACTAAATATATTTTTAATTATAGCTTAACAAATACACAAAGAGAGGAATAATTTTTTCCTCTCTTGAAATAATTTTTATTTAGATATAGCTTTGAAAGCTTCATTCAAATCTTCAATAATATCATCAATATGTTCAGTACCAATAGAAAGTCTAACTGTGTTTGGTTTAATACCTTGATCTAAAAGTTCTTTTTCTGTTAATTGTGAATGAGTTGTAGATGCAGGGTGAATAACTAGAGATTTCACGTCTGCAACATTGGCAAGCAAGGAGAATAACTCTAGATTATCTATAAAGTCCTTAGCCTTTTGCTCATCTCCCTTAATTTCGAAAGTAAATATAGTTCCTCCTCCATTAGGGAAGTATTTTTTATAAAGCTCTTGTTGTAGTGGATCCTTTGATAAAGAAGGATGATTTACATTTTCAACTTGAGGATGATTATTTAAATACTCTACAACTTTTAAGGCATTTTCTACATGCCTTTCTACCCTAAGAGACAAGGTTTCAAGGCCCTGAAGAAATAAGAAAGCATGGAAAGGTGAAAGGGTTGCTCCTGTATCCCTAAGAAGGATTGCTCTTATTTTTACAACAAAAGCCGCTGCTCCTACTGCCTTTGTAAAACTAATACCATGATAACTTGGATTTGGTTCAGTTAATGATGGGAACTTACCGCTTCCCTCCCAATCAAAGTTGCTACTGTCAACAATAACTCCTCCAATAGTTGTTCCATGGCCACCAATAAACTTAGTAGCAGAATGGACTACAATATCAGCACCATACTCAATAGGTCTAAGTAAATATGGAGTAGCAAATGTATTGTCTACTACTAGAGGAATCTTGTGGTTATGAGCAATGGCTGCAATCTTTTCAACATCTACTACGTCTGAATTTGGATTCCCAAGAGTCTCTATAAATATAGCTTTCGTATTATCTTTTATAGCATCTTCCAGTTCTTTATAATTAAAAGGATCTACAAATGTAGTTGTAATTCCATAGTTTGGAAGAGTGTGAGCTAATAAATTATAGCTTCCACCATAAATATTTTTTGCTGATACGATATGGTCACCATTTTGAGCTAAATTTTGAAAAGTATAAGTTAGGGCTGCTGCTCCAGAAGCAACTGCTAAAGCTGCAACACCACCTTCTAGGGCTGCAATTCTTTTTTCAAAAATTTCTTGAGTAGGATTTGTAAGTCTTGAATAGATATTTCCGGCATCCCTAAGGCCAAATCTCGCTTCTGCATGGGCAGAATCTCTAAATACATAAGAAGTTGTTTGATAAATAGGTACTGCTCTGGCATCCGTAGCAGGATCAGGCTGCTCTTGACCAACGTGTAATTGCAAAGTTTCAAACTTAAATTTCCTATCATCATATTTTTTCTTACTCATCATCATACCTCCAATATTATTATATTTATCCTTATAGTTTCTGTAGTATTCCTATCTGTTTTGTCTGTTATGCTTATAATAGCACCTGTTTTTGTTATTGTAAATAAGTCTTTTTGTATAATTGGTTATAAATTATGGCTATAACAAAATAAGAAAACAGCAGTCTTTACTTACAACTAACAACTGCTGTTTTTACTAGTTACTTTTAATAACATAGCCTTTTTTAAAACGCTATATCCAATGGCTAATATGCAAGTAAATATATAAACAAGTACTGCTCCAAAAGATAAAAATGCTAGCTATGTTTCCTCTTAAAGGAATATGTACACATACTACAAGAAAAACAACCACTGCTCTTATTAAATCAATTGAGTGACATCTTTTCATCTTTAGCTCCTCCAATTTTTCCATTAATTAATTTAATTAAATAATCGTCTAGTTTTTTAAGAGGAAATGCAAAAGCTACAGAAGACAAAATTACTAAATAAAGATACAAAGTATCACTCTTTACATAAACAAAAGGAGATTTAAATAAATCTATAAATAAATTATGAATTAAATAAAATTCTAAAGTAATTGTCCCTAAAAACTTTACAATTGGCCCTAAACACTTAATCTTTAAAGCCATGGTAAATATACTAAAAACAAAAAATACGATTGCTGGAACTTGAAATGCCAGGCATATCCACCTCTCTGGAATTCCAGAGCCTCCTCTTAATTCTGCCCAATAAGAATATCTAAAAAGAGTATATAGTGAGGCAGAAAAAAAGAAGATCCCCACAAGTAAAACCCCGATTTGGCTAAAGGGATAAAGTATTTCTTGCTCATTAAGCCTTTGAGAAAGATGATGTACAACAATTGTTATTGCACAAAAACCTTGAATTGCTTTTGTAGTTTCAAGAGAAAGAAAATCTTCATGCCAAGTTCCTTTTTTTGCTTTAATCTTTGCACCGAAAAAAAGTATAAAAGTAAGAACCATATAAATTGAAAGCATAAACTCCCCCCAAACCTAGTCTTATATTGTTAATATTTTTGCTACATATTAACAGTATTATTTTAACATAATGGGAATAAAATTTATATTATATAAAATTGGCTAGATACTTTAAACTTTTCACATCATTTATTTCCTGTGTTTTTTTCTATTCTTTCATAATGTATATTAATGGTAAATTTAATTTGAATTAAATATAAAATTTATTTAACTATTCTTAATTAAAGATTCATAAAAAGAGGCCTTCATTATCATTGAAACTATGATAAATGAAAGCCTAGAATTTATAAAAAATTTTATTGTCAAAACAACTTTTATGCCATTAGCTGCTGTATAGTTACTGTTAATATTTGTTAATTAAAATTATAATTCGTAACTATTTTTTCTCTTCCAGTTACTTTGTCTTGGAAATATTCATAATAACAAATGCCTAAATATGAACCTGAAATATTATATACATTGTCATAACCCATATTCTGCAGTAACATTACTGCATTATAACTTCTTTGAGCTGAACGGCAATGAATATATACTGGCTGATTTTTTGGAATTTCATCTAATCTTTCTCTTAGCTCAGTTAAAGGAATATTTACAGCATTAATAATATGTCCTCTTTCATATTCTGCTCTTTCTCTTACATCTAAGATAAAGGCATTATTTTCTACTAATTCCCTGACCTTTGTTACAGTAACCTGTTTAAAATGACCATTTAATATATTTAAAGCTACTAAAGCTGCTAAATTTACCACATCTCTAGCCGTTCCGTATAAGGGGGCATAGGATAATTCTAGTTCTTTTAAATCTTCTAGAGTAGCTCCCATTAAAATTAAGCTTGCTATAACATCTATTCTCTTATCTACATTACCTTTTCCAATTGCCTGAGCTCCTAAGATTTTACCTGTTGGATACTCATAAATTAATTTAAAATGTATTGGATTACTATCAGGCATTAAGCCTACTTTATCTTTTGGAATAATATATACAAAGTCATAAGATATTCCAGCTTCTTTAGCAGCTTTTTCATTAAGACCTGTAGAAGCCGCACCTAAATCAAAAATACGGAGTATAGAAGTTCCTATTACACCATTGTTTCTGTGAGGAATATTATACATATGATCAGCAGCTGCTCTAGCTTGTCTTTGGGCGGGACCTGCAAGGGGAAGCCTTGTTTTCTTATGGGTCAGACGGTGATATACTTCTATAGCATCTCCAACAGCATATATATCTTTATCACTAGTTAAGTAATTGTGGTCTACTTTTATTGCTCCAGTTTCACCAATTTCAAGACCAGCATCTTTTGCCAAGGAAACTTCAGGGTTAACTCCAATTGCCAATACTACAGCTTTTGCTTGAACTACTTTACCTGATTTTAATTCTAAATAATCATTTTCAATTTTTTTAACCCCATCATTTAATATAAGCTTGACTCCCCTATCCATCATTTCTTTATGAAGGATTTGAACCATATCATAATCAAAAGGACTCAAAATTTGGTCCTGTGCCTCTATTAAACTAACATTTTTTCCTGCTAAACGTAAATTTTCTGCCACTTCTATTCCTATAAAGCCACCACCCACAACTGCAACATCTTCTATATTATGCTCTTTGATATAGTCGTTAAGATTTCTTATATCTACTACGTTTCTTACGGTAAATACATTGTCATTATTTACTCCCTCAATACTCTTAGGACGTATTGGACTTGCTCCAGGAGATAAGACTAGTTTGTCATAGGCTTCTTCATATTCTTCAAAAGTTAATAAATTTCTAACTAGTAATTTTTTATCTTTCCTATTTATTCTAATAACCTCGCTGTTTGTTCTAGCTTCAATATTGTATTGTTTTTTAAATTTTTCTGGGTTTATAAGAACTAAATCTTCACTATTTTCTACTATTCCACTTAAATAAAAAGGCAGTGAACAATTAGAAAAAGAAACATCTGGACCTCTTTCAAACATAATAATCTCTGCTGATTCATCTAACCTTCTTACCCTTGTAGCAACAGAAGCTCCTCCTGCTACACCCCCAACAATTAAAATTCTTTTGCTCATAAGTTCCACCTCCTATAATTAGCTTTAACCTTTTATAAGGCTTATCATTATCTTCATATATCAGGTATACCCCCTAGGAGTATGTTTAAAATAATCTTTTTATTAAATATAATAACAGGAGTATTTGCAAAAGTAAATCCAAGCAACTATATTGGATTCTCTATATCTATTGAAATATGTCCTGCAATAATTAAAATTATCAAGA
>JAAYRK010000026.1 GCA_012518815.1 Candidatus Epulonipiscium sp.
AATAAAACTTTTCTAGTATAAATGCTATTTTATTTCAATAATTATTCCTTTAATTATTTAAGATTTTCATAATTAAATATTATGAATAAAAGCCATATTTTATCATTGTTTATTTATGACTTATACTTCATAATAAAAATAAATAAAAGGAGGCGATATTTTGAAAAAAATAACCAGCTTTACAGTAAACCATATTAATTTATTAAGAGGTATATATGTTTCCAGGAAAGACTTATTAGGAAATGAAAGCATAACTACTTTTGATATAAGAATGAAAAAACCTAATATAGAAGCAGTCCTTAATACTGCTGAAATTCACACTATAGAACATTTAGGTGCAACTTTTCTTAGAAATCATACAAAATATGCAAACCAAATTATTTATTTTGGACCCATGGGATGTAGGACAGGATTTTATCTTGTTATAGGTGGAGATTATTCATCAGAAAATATTCTTCCCTTAATGATAGAAATGTTTGAATTCATTGCAAATTATGAAGGAGAAATTCCTGGAGCATCTCCAGAAGAATGTGGAAATTACTTAGATATGGATCTTAAAACAGCTAAATTAGAAGCAAAAAAATTTCTAGGCGAAGTTCTTATTAATATTAAAAAAGAAAATCTTTATTATCCTGACTAAAAGCTATATATAATATCCCAGTATATCTAGTACCCAATCTGTATATACTAACTGAGAAAAATATAAAAGGAGACTAGATATGGCTAAATTTCCTAATCCCTTTTTTCGCAAATATACTTATCCTAATACCAACTCTTTAAGAATAAGTTCACTAAATAAATTATTACCTCATAAAAATCATATTCTTTTTAATTATGATGATGAAGATAAGGCAACTTATGAAAATTATTTTAGTATCAAAGAAAAAATCCCCCGTTGAAAAAATCCCCCGTTAGAGGGATTTTTATTGACCTAATTTTTTAGTTATAAGTCTTTGTAACTCTGATGCTTGCATGCCTTCATTTTCAGCAAATCTTTTAAAACAAGCACTTATTTCTTCATCATCTATTTCTTGAGAATAATTTTGAAAATCTCTTACTCTTTCTTGTGTATCTAAAAGAGCTTTCTTAAGATAATCCTGTGTAGTAAGTTCCATACCTCCACCTCCAAAAGCTACATCTATTTATATATTTAGTATAGAGATGGAGATAAATTTTATACTAATAACTTTTTCCAAAGCTTTTTATATAATTATTATTAAATTTATTCTCTTAAATGTGCTTCTAAATTTGTTTCTAAACCATTTATTATTTTCTTCATTGCTTTATTAACTTCTTCTTCAGTTAATGTCCTATCTGAAGCCCTAAAGGTAATAGAATAAGCAACAGACTTATAACCTTCTTGTATTTGTTTTCCTTTATAAACATCAAAGAGACTGTAGGATTCTAAAATCTTTCCTCCACGCTGTTTTATTATGTTCTCAATATCTTTTACTAATACTTCATCCTTAACAAGCATAGCTATATCTCTTGATACTGCAGGATACTTAGGTAATGGCTTATATACCCTGTCTAAATTAGCAGCTTCCTCAATCATTGATATATCAATAACTCCAAGATATACTCTTGTATTTATATCATAATTTTTTGCCACATTAGGATGAAGCTCTCCAATATAACCTAATTCTTTATTATTACAAGAAATAGAAGCACAACGGCCAGGATGCATCCAAGATAAACCTTGTTCTAAGTTATATTCTACCTTATCACTCATACCTAATTTTTCAAATAGTACTTCTACTGTACCTTTTATATCATAAAAATCAAGTTCTCCATACATACCTATTGTAAGTTTTGACTTTTCTTCAGGCAATTCTTTAAGAGGTAATTCTTTTGCTATATAAACTTTCCCTACCTCATAAAGGAGTGCTTCTTCATTTCTTCTATTAAAATTAGTAGATAATGAAGTTAGCATACCATTTAATGTTTGGGTTCTCATTATACTAAAATCTTCACCTAAAGGATTAGATATAGTAATAACTTTACGTAAATCGTCATTTTCACTTATGTTTAGCTTGTCAAATACTTTAGGGCTTTCAAAGGTATAATTCATTATTTCATAAAATCCTTGCCCTTCCATAGTATTCTTTATTATATCCTCAATCTTTTGACTATAGGTCTTTTTACCAACTGTAGGAGTTCCTCTTTCTAAAGTAGTAGTAATCTTATCATAGCCATATAATCTGGCAACTTCTTCTGCTAAATCGGCATTTCCTTCAATATCTGGACGGAAAGTAGGAATAGTTAGAGTTTTAGCTTCTTTATTAACTTTAAATTCAAGAGAACTAAAATAATCTATCATTTCTTCTTCAGATAGAGTAATTCCTAGAAGGCTATTTATTTTTTCTACAGAATAAGGAATGGTTTTTGGCTCTCTTTTTGCTGGATATGCATCAACTATTCCTTCAACTACTTCTCCTGCCCCCAATTCAACAACTAATTGGCTTGCTCTATTTAAAACATCTATAACAATATTAGGATCTAAACCTTTTGAATATTTAACAGAAGCATCACTTCTAAGACCTAACTTCTTAGCTGTAAGCCTTATATTAGCACCATTGAAGTTTGCAGACTCAAATAAGATGGTTTTGGTTTCTTCGGTTACCTTTGTTTCTTCTCCTCCCATTACACCACCAATGGCAATGGGACTTTCACCGTCAGTGATTAAAAGCATAGACTCATCTAAATTTCTGTCTTCTCCATCAAGGGTCATAATTTTTTCTCCTGCTTTTGCATTACGAACAAGTATTTTTTTATTCTTTAATTTGTCATAATCAAAAGCATGCATGGGCTGACCCATTTCAAGCATCACATAATTGGTAATGTCTACAATATTATTAATAGGTCTTACCCCAGCAGCAATAAGTCTTTGTTTCATCCATTTTGGTGATGGTTGTATCTTAACGTTTTTAATAATTCTTGCTGCATAACGAGGGCACAAGTCGGGATTATCAATTTCTATAGATATAAAATCAGAAGCGTTTCCTTCGATTTCTTTAACTTTAATTTCAGGATACTTAAATGGAAGCTTAAAGGTTGCTGCTGCTTCCCTAGCTATTCCTATAACACTAAAACAATCTGAACGGTTAGATGTTATTTCATATTCTACTACAATATCATTAAGCCCAAATACTTCTTTTATATCTGTTCCCAAAGGATATTCTTCGGATAAAATATAAATTCCATCTTCAGCTGCCTCAGGATAATCTTCTTTTTCAAGGCCTAATTCATCAATAGAACACATCATGCCTTGAGATTCTATCCCACGAAGTTTACCAGTTTTTATTTTTATGCCTCCTGGAAGGCTAGAGCCATTAAGTGCAACAGGAATATAATCCCCTTCTTTAATATTACTAGCTCCTGTTACTATTTGAATTATTTCACTTCCTACATCAACCTTTGTAACTAACAATTTATCTGCGTCAGGATGTTTTTCTATAGATAAAATTTTTCCAACTACTACCTTATCGATTTCTTTTCCTTGCTCTAAATAATTTTCTACATTAGAGCCAGACATAGTCATTGCATCTACAAAAGTCTTTATATCACAATCAATAGACACATAGTCTTTAAGCCATGACATAGGTATATTCATCACGATGCTCCTTTCTAAAATTGCTTTAAAAATCTTATATCATTTTCTACGAATAAACGTAAATCTTTTATACCGTATTTACTCATTGCAAGTCTTTCAAGACCCATCCCAAAAGCAAAACCTGTATATTCTTCGGGATCTATCCCTGCCATACGTAAAACATTTGGATGAACCATTCCACAACCTAATATTTCTGTCCAACCGCTTCCTTTACAAACATTGCAACCTTTACCCCCACACACTACACAAGATACGTCCATTTCTGCACTAGGCTCTGTAAAGGGGAAGAAATGAGGTCTAAATCTTACATTAACCTTATCTCCAAATAACTCTTTTGCAAATACTTCTAATACCCCTTTAAGGTCAGAAAAAGTAATATTCTTATCTACAACTAATCCTTCTATTTGATGGAAAACTGGTGAATGAGTTGCATCCACTGCATCAGAACGATAAACCTTTCCTGGACATATGATACGTACAGGGGGTTTTTGTTTTTCCATAACCCTTACTTGAATGGGAGAGGTTGCTGTACGAAGCATAAAATCTTGATTTATATAAAAAGTATCTTGTTCATCTCTTGCTGGATGATCTTTAGGAATATTTAAAGCTTCAAAATTATAATAATCTGTTTCGATTTCAGGACCGTCAGCAATTTTATAACCCATGCCTAAAAATATTTCTGTTATTTCCTCTAATACCAAATTCATAGGATGACGGCGACCGGTTTTTTTCTTTTTGCCAGGCATAGTTACATCAATAACTTCTTCTTTTAATTTTTTTTCTTGCTCTTCTTCTAGCAATTTATTTTTTACTTCTTCAAGTTTTTGTTCAATCTCATCTCTTACTTCATTTGCTAACTGCCCAATGATTGGACGTTCTTCAGCTGATAAATCTTTCATACCTCTTAATACTTGAGTTAATTGACCCTTTTTCCCTAAATACTCTACTCTAATTTCATCTAAGGCTTTAAGTTCTTTTACATCATTTAATAAACTAATAGCCTGATTTCTAATGGCCTGCAGCTTATCTTTCATAAATAACAATACTCCTTTCTAATTAAACATCTAAAATCAAAAAACTCCGTCCCAAAAGGGACGGAGAAAATCCGCGATACCACCCTAGTTCCTGCTAAATAACATAGCAAGCACTCTTGCCTATAACGGTAGGAAACCGGCATAACCTACTACTATTTCAGTCATGCAGCTCTGGTGGGAAATTCAATAGCAATTGAACCTAAGAATGCTTTCAGCCTGTGACATTCTTTCTCTTTAAGGAAATTTGCTATCTACTTAGACTATAAAAGTCTACACCTTCATAGCTTTTATCATTTATGATACATTTTAACATATCATTTTTTATTGTCAAGACTACAAAAAATCGGATTTATCAATCCGATTAGGGATTGTAAATCCGATTAATTTGTGTTTTCTACGTTCTTTTTTAAAAATAGAGTATATATCAGCCAGCCAATAAAAACAAAGGGTAGTCCTACTATTACTAAAGCCAATATACCAAAAGCTAAAGAAAAAGTAATTCCAATTAGCTTAAAACCAAGAGCTACTAATTTAAATAATAAAGGAATTCCAAATACTACAGCCACAAAGCCTATAACTAAATAAACAAGTATTCTTACTATTTTAGAATCCATATATTCACACCTTTCTTTTTGTTTTATTATTTGACTATATATACGTAAAAAATAAAGCAAGGTATGAATAATTGATAAAAGTTATTTTTTCCAAAGCTATAAAACAAACATCAATCCTAAAAGCCTATACAAAAAGGAACACAATTTATTTAATTTCACCGGCTTTTGTAAGGGCAATCTTTGAAGCAATAGGACCAATTAATTCAAAAATTAAAACACTACATAGTACAACAGCACGAACTTGTGCTGAATATTGAGGCAATGCTTTGTCTACTACTAAAGAAAGACCTATTGCAACTCCTGCCTGAGGCAGTAATGTCCAACCCAAATATTTTTTTACCATTGGCTCAGACTTTGTTAAAACAGCTCCAAACCATGAACCAAAGACTTTACCAATCGAACGCATGATTATGTAAATAACACCGATAACTCCAATAGAAGGAATTATAAAAATATCAAGTTCAGCACCAGATAATACAAAGAAAAGCATAAAGATTGGTGGTGTAAATGTATCCGCAATTTTAAAAATAGAGGCCGATTCTCTATTTATATTAATAAGAACTGCTCCTAAAAACATGCAAGCAAGCAAAGATGATGCACCTAAGTAGTCAGCAAGAGAAGAAGTAATAAATAATATTCCAACTATTGCACACATTCTATTAGATTCCTTCTTAAAAAAGTGAAGAGGAATAAGCAAAATTAAGGCTAAAACTAATCCAATAATTGCAGATAAAAACAGCTCTATAAAAGGAGCTAGTAATGATAATAATAAGCCTTTGCCGTCTGCTGCCATTGAATTAACATAAGTTAAGGCAAAACCAAAGGCAATCAAGGCAATAGCATCATCAATAGCAACTACACTAAGGAGAGTTTTTGTAACAGGTCCATTTGCCCGATACTGTTTTATAACCATTACTGTAGCTGCAGGTGCCGTAGCTGATGCAATAGTGCCAAGCATAATAGCTAGAGAAGGTTCCAGGCCAAGAATTATTAATCCACTTGCAACAAATACAATTGTTAATGTAGCACCAAAAAAGGCTATAACAACAGGAGTTAAACCGACTTCCTTAAAATAATCTTTGCTAAACTCAGCACCTATTGATAATGCAATAAATGCCAAAGCCATTTCAGAAACAATGCCTATGTTTTCAACAGCTTCAAAAGATAATATTCCCAATACGTAAGGACCTAATATGAGTCCAGCAATAAGATATCCAGTTACATTAGGTAAACCAACAAACTTAACAAGTCTTCCAAATAAAAGCCCACAAAGTAGCATTAATCCTACATATAAAAGTATGCTCATTTTTCTAACCCCTTTCCTCTAACAAAGTCCAGAGGAAGGCTAAACATAATCCCTGTGTCGGGCTCTGAAAAATCTCCTACTATTTCTTCTGTAATACGTACAATCGTATCTTCCTGATCATCACGAATCACAGTTAAAATTGTCTTGCTTTTTTTATTTTCGTCGCCATTTAAATACCTACGAATTGAACCCAAAAAATTAACTTCTTCTTCATCATGCTTGGAGTGATAAAGTTCCCGTGCCATACCCGTGCTTTCCAGAATTGTCGCTCCACATATCCCCTCTTTTACAAAAGTCATCATCAAATCATCAAGCTTTTCCGTGCGATTTAGTATTAAAACAAATAACTTCATAAGCTTTATCCTCCTTTTTTATTCCGCCATTAAAAAGAAAAAGAAAGGCTTAGATTATATGTATTAACAAAAATACCAATAGCCCCTCTCCACAATAATTGACGGTTTTTTATTAACTATCCATTTTATAATATATCATATATTATAACATAACTCAATTAATAGAATAATTAAACTAATTAAAATACAATTATCTTGTTTTTATCTAAAAATATTACATCTTTCTAGTTATTTTTTACTATTATATTTGAATTTTTCAAAAAATTGCTTATAATGATATTATAAGCATCTTCATAAGCATAATACTATTTATTAAATAAATAATAAAGAAGGAGTTCTTATGCTTAATAATTTTTTAGATAAAATGCTTCTTATTACTTCTATCATAACTTTGGGAAGTATTTTATTTAAAGGATATTTATTAAAACAAAATAAATATAAAAAAGAAATCCTTGGATTAATCGGAGGGTCTATTGGGATATTGTTTTTTTCTTATCCTAAATTAACTAACGATAATTTCTTATATATACTAACTCTTTGGATTATCCTTTCCCTTACGACCTTATTTGGAGCTTTTTCTTCTTCATTAATAGCAGGATTAATTCTTTTATGCTTTAATTTAATTAGTTCTCTTTCATTAAACAATCTTGTCATAACTTTACTGTTTATTATTTCTAGTGGAATTACAGATATTTTATTCCTTTCAAGAAAATATAAATGGATAACCTTAAACAGCCTATGGCTTATTATATCCTTAACTTACTCTAAGTCCTTGTCAATTCCTATTCATTCTTTTGTTTTTACTTGTATTCTCACCAGCTCTTATATCCTTTTTCTTTTATATATTATACGCAAAAACTATACTTCTTATATAAATCTTAAAATACAAGCTACAAAAGATTATCTAACAGGTCTTAATAATAAACGCCAATTTACTTGTATGCTGAAAAAAAGCTTTTCTAATCTTTCAACAAAAAATAAACTGGCCTTAATTATGCTAGATATAGACCATTTTAAATATATCAATGATAACTATGGTCACCCTGTCGGAGACGAAGTTTTAAAAGAATTTACAAAGCTTTTAAAAGAGCTTTGTCCTTCTAATAATATTTCAAGAATAGGCGGTGAAGAGTTTTGCATTTTACTTCATAATTATTCCTTATCAAAAGCCTATGACTTTGCCGAAAAAATCCGTTTAGCAATTCAAGACAATTCTTTTGAAATAGACACTCAAACAATAAAAATTACCGTATCTATCGGAATATCTGTTTATCCTGATACTGCAGAAGATATGAATAGCTTAATTAAAACGGCAGATGAAGCTCTTTATAAGGCTAAAAAATTTGGCCGCAACCGAATCAATCTCCCATTTAAAACATACAATATAAAAGAACCTGCATCTTAAATTTAGCTAGATTCTTTTATATTGAAAAAATATACTCATTATAAATTTTTGTCTCCTTGAAGTTTTTGATGAATTGCCTTAGCGGCCTTTTTGCCTGCTCCCATGGCCAAAATAACTGTTGCAGCTCCAGTTACCACATCTCCACCAGCATATACATTTTCTTTGCTAGTCTCCATGGTTTCTTCTTCAACAACTATTCCACCCCATTCTTTTGTCTTAAGACCTGGGGTTGTTTGACGAATTAATGGGTTAGGCCCTTGTCCAATCGCTACTATAACGGTATCTATATCCATAATATAATTACTATCTTTTATTTCAACAGGTCTTCTTCTACCACTTTCATCGGCTTCTGTTAATTCCATCTCTACACATTCAATAGATTTAACCCATCCATCTTCTCCATTTATTTTCTTAGGATTATTTAAAAATTTAAATACTATTCCTTCTTCTTTAGCATGAATTACCTCTTCTTTTCTTGCAGGTAATTCTTCTTCCCCTCTTCTGTAAATAATATATACTTCTTTTGCTCCTAATCTTTTTGCAGTCCTTGCTGCATCCATAGCAACATTTCCGCCACCTATTACTGCAACCTTTTCTCCAACTTTTACGGGAGTAGGACTGTTAGGAAAGTCATAAGCCTTCATTAAATTAATTCTTGTTAAAAATTCATTAGCAGCATAAACACCATTAAGGTTTTCTCCTTCGATACCCATAAACTTTGGAAGACCAGCTCCGCTTCCAACAAATATAGCCTTGTAACCCTCTTTAATAAGTTCATCAATTGTAATAGAACGGCCAACAACTACATTTTTCTGGATTTCTACTCCCAAATTAATTATTGTTTCAATTTCTTCTTCTACAAGTTTTTTAGGCAAACGAAACTCTGGTATGCCGTACATTAGCACGCCCCCTAAAGTATGAAGGGCTTCAAATATTGTAACGTCATAACCTAATTTTGCTAAATCTCCTGCACAAGTAAGACCTGCAGGTCCTCCACCTACAACAGCAACTTTAATACCATTTTTCTTAATATCAATATTTCTTTTTTCACCTTTTTGCATATGATAATCTGCAACAAATCTCTCAAGTCTCCCAATAGCTACAGGCTCTCCTTTAATGCCTCGCACACACACTTTCTCACATTGATTTTCTTGAGGACATACTCTTCCACAAATAGCAGGTAGATTATTTTCCTTTGTTATCAACTCATAAGCTTTTTCCAAATTTCCTTTTGTTAGTTCTTTAATAAATTCCGGTATAGGCACATTAACAGGACAGCCTGATACACAAGGCTTATGTTTACAATTTAAGCATCTTGTTGCTTCTTCCATTGCTTGTTCTTTAGTATAGCCTAAGGCAACTTCATTGAAATTTTTATTTCTTACCTTAGGATCTTGTTCAGGCATTTTTACTTTATTTAAACTCATATTAGGCATTTTAATCTCCTCCTAGTCCAATACGGCAAGCATGTTCTTCTTCTTTATACATTCCCTGTCTTCTTATACATTCATCAAAATCAACTAAAAAACCATCAAAATCCGGCCCGTCAACACAAGCAAATTTTATTTCATCGCCTACAGTTACCCTACATCCTCCACACATACCAGTCCCATCAATCATAATAGGATTTAGTGATACCGAGGTTTTAATATTTTGCAGCTTTGTAATACCAACTACTGCTTTCATCATCACAAGGGGACCAATAGCTATAACTTCATCGTATTTGTTTCCTTCTTCTAAAAGTCTCTTTAATACATCCGTTACAAAGCCTTTTGCTCCTTTTGTCCCGTCATCAGTAGCATAATATACATTATTGCAAATAGCTTCAAATTTATCATCCAATATTATAAAATCTTTACTTCTGCCCCCTAAAATTACATCTAGTTCAACACCCATTTCAGATAGCTTTTTTATTTGAGGATATAAAGGTGCTGCTCCAACTCCACCGCCAATTCCTAATACTCTTTTATGTTTTTTTAAGTCACTTGCTTTTCCAAGGGGACCAACAAAATCCTGCAAGCTATCTCCAATATTCTTCTCACTTAATAATTTAGTAGAATAGCCCAATACCTGAAAAATAATAGTAACTGTTTCTTTTTCTCTATCATAGTCTGCAATAGTTAAAGGAATTCTTTCTCCTTTTTCATCAACACGAAGAATAACAAATTGTCCTGGTTCACATTTTCTTGCAACATAAGGAGCATTAATGACCATTCTATAAACAAGTTCGTTAAGCTTTTCTTTTTCTAAAATCTTATACATATTCTCCACCATCCTATCTCTATCAAGCAAACAAAAGATTTTATTAATCAATAAATCTAAATTTAAAATCCATTAAATAATTAAATAAAAAAGCCCCCTTGTGTCAAGCAGTAGGGCTTAAAAACATTATACATAATCTAAACTAATAAATCAATAATTGGTATTATCTTGCTTACAATAAATACTCTTAATCGCCTATATTAATTGAAGGCTTTAATCCAAAATATCAGAGAGTTCTATGTATAAATTCTCTTCATCATTTATTATTACATTTTTATTTTTCTCAGATGTTATTTTCTCATCGGTTATTTTAATAGGAAGTTTAATTATAAATTCAGTTCCTTTTTCTTCTTCACTATAAAATTCTATTACCCCATCATGAAGCTCTACCAGTGACTTTACAAGCGAAAGTCCAATACCACTTCCTTCATTGTGTCGTGTTATTGGAGAATCAACTTGTCCAAACCTCTCAAAAATCAATTGTTGTTTTTCATATGGGATACCAACTCCTGTATCCTTTACCGAAATAATAACATGGTTATCTTCTTCACTAACTCTAACCCTTATTTCTCCGCCTGAAGGAGTAAATTTAGCTGCATTAGATAAAAGATTAAGCATTATTCTATCTATTTTTTCTGAGTCAAAAGCCATTATTATTTCATCTTCAGTGCCATCAAATATAAGTTTAATTGATTTGTTTTCTATATAATGAGATACAGATAGGGTAATCTGCCTGATAAAACTCACAATATCCTTGTTTTCTAGATGTAATTTAACAAAGCCTGTATCAATTTTTGTCATATCAATAAGATTGTTAAGAAGTCTCAAGAGCCTGTAACAATTTTGCTTCATAATCTTTGTGTATTTTACTCCATTATCTCTTGGAGTGTAATATTTTTCTAGTATCTGCAAAGATGCAATAATAACATTTAAAGGAGTTTTTAATTCATGAGATATATTAGCAAAAAACTCAGTTTTAAGTTTGTCGTATTCATTTGCTTCTTCTAACAATCTCTCCTGAAGACCGATATGCTTTTGGAGAATCATTTCTGACCTTTTTAAATCAGTAATATCCCTGATGTGTTCTATGAGATATTGGATATTATTGTCATCATCCAATACAGGATAAGACATTATATCTATCCACTTTTTCATATGTTCGATATATTTTTGCATTTTAAAAGGCTTTTTGTATTTATAAGATTTTTGAGTTGCTGTTTCTTCGCAAGGTTTTTCACACATATTATTACATTTTTGCCCCACGATTTCACTTTTAGATTGCTTCCAAAAAGTAAGAGCCGCTGGATTACACTGGATAATTCTATCTTCTTTGTCTTTTACACAAATGGGATCTGGAATGTTATTAAAAATAACATTTAATAGGGCAGATGTTTCTTTTAACATCCTTTGGGTTTCAAAATAATTGTCCACTGAATCAGTATTTTCTGATAAAAAAGTATAAGACCCTGCCATATATATAGGTTCATCATTTTCATCCCAACTTGCTTTTCCTTGAATAAGAACCCATTCATAAGCCATAGAATTAGTTTTAACTCTACATTCTATTTTAAAAGGCTTAATTTTCTTTTTTAAATATTTATCTAATGTATTTTTAAATCTATCAATATCCAAAGGATTAATAATATCATCTATTAAATCATAGGAAAAATGAGTTGGGGAATTATTCATAATAGAAAGCTTTTCAAAGCTTCTATCATAATAAACCTTATCATTTATAATATCCCAAACCCAATAACCATCATTAGCTCCCTCAAGAGCTAATTTTAACCAAGCACTATTTGATTTATCTTCTATAGATTTTCCCTCAATATTAACATTAGAATTCATCGAACCATCCCCTAAAAAGAGATAAAATATCATTAGCAGCTTGTATTTCTACATCATTTATTATACATTATTTATGCAATTATGCAAATTATTTTGCATTATGCTACATTATTAAACCTCAGTTTATAAATAATTTATCTAATTAATATCAACTAGTCAAATATTATTTAATTAAATTATATCATTTCTTTACTATTTGCATAATAAAAAATAATAATTTAATACAATCTTTAGATTAATTCTATTTATCTACTTTTTATCGTGTTAATTAATTCCATATTTGTTGATAAAATAATTCTTGTTTCTTGAAATGACTTTTAATAATCTTATTAATTTGTCTACTTCTTGAAAAGTATTATATAAGCCAAAACTAATCCTAACTAAACCTGGTCTTTTTTTGTCTTCATTTTTCATATAAGCTTCTATTTCTTCTTCTGATATATTTAGCAATTTTTGAACGTAAGGTTGGGCACAAAAGCAGCCACTTCTTACTGAAATAGCTCCTTCATAAGCTAAAGCCAAAGCTGTTAGTTCATGGGGAACGTCTTTAATATTAAATGAGATAATTCCAACCCTGTCATCAATGTTAAAAGAATCCCCATATATTATTATGTCATCTATTTCCTTTAATCTTTTTATAGCATATTTTAATAGTTTCTTTTCATGTTGATACAAATTTTCCATTCCTATATGTTTAAGAAATCTTATTGATTCCCCTAAAGCAATAGCTCCAACTAGATTAGGTGAGCCAGCTTCTTCGTTTAGAGGAGGCTCATTCCATAATACATCCTTATGAGTTACAAATTTTACAGTGCCTCCTCCTGGCTCTGAAGGAATTCCTCCTTCGAATAAATATTTATGCCCTATTAAAGCTCCAACTCCAAAAGGAGCATACATTTTATGTCCAGAAAATGCTAAAAAATCAATATGTTCAGGGTCTTTGTGGTCTTTCATATCAACTAAAATATGAGGGACTAACTGAGCACCATCAACAAATATTTTAGCTCCATACTCGTGGGCAAGCCTTGCTACTTTATGAATAGGATTAATATAACCCGTTACATTAGAAGCACCTGCAATAGCAACTAATTTCACTTTTCCTTTGTATTTTTCCAGCTTGTATTCCAAATCTTTAAAATCAAGTCTGCCGTATTGGTCGACTCCAATATAGTCCAGATCAAACTCCTTCCTCCAAGGTAAATCGTTGGAATGATGCTCCATAACTGTAGATAATACAATTCCCTTACCCTCCTTTTGAAAAAAACGTTTTGCCAATTTATTAATTGCCTGAGTAGTATTGTTTGTAAAAATAACTATATCCTTTTGGCTATCAGCCCCTACAAAATCAGCTACAATTTCTCTTGTTCTTTCATATATCCAGGTGGAAAATCTCGACTTATATCCCGCTCCCCTATGAATGGAAGAATAATAAGGCAAATACTTAATTATAGCTTTCAATACTACTACAAGAGGGGGAGTTGTTGCTCCATTATCAAAATTTATTTCTACAGCTTCTTTACCATTAATCAAAGGAACTTTTTTATCTATTCCCACAATTAGCTTTCTTAATTTATAAGCATTAATATGATTTTTCATAACCACACCCGCCCAATATACTCTATAATATATTATTATAGAAAGCGTAAAATGTGCTTGTGCTTATTTCATTAAAAAAGCTTTTGTCTACAATTAATGTAAACAAAAGCTTTCTTTTTTGGCCATATTTTATTAGAATATTTTTTGCTTATACTTTTCCAAAACTAACATCAAAGGATAACCAATTCCATAACAAGCTAGAATTTGTCCTAAACCCACTGTAACAATTGTTATTGGAATAGGAGCATTCATTGTAATATTTAATATAATTGGAACTACAATTGCATTAACAATAACAGGGGGCAAGGGAACTAAAGCCCTTTTAGGCATCTTATAAGATAAAAATGCAGCCATAAGAGTCGCCAAACTTCCCAAAATTATATCCAATTGATGAGAACCAATTAATACGTTAGAAATCAAGCAACCTATAAAAAGCCCTGGAATCGCTGACAGTGTAAAGTAAGGTAGTACTGTTAAAGCTTCAGAAATCCTAAACTGAATGGGGCCATAGCCCATAAAGCCAAAAATCCATGTAATTACTACATATATAGCAGCAATTACCGCACCTTGCGTCATATACTTTGTGTACTTATTCATTTTTTCCCTCCTAGTTTTGTTTATAGTCAGGATGGTTTCGAACTGACTGAATTAAAACTATAACATATTTCGACATTTAATAAAAGTGTATTATTAAAATTAATCGTATAAGAATTTAAATTGAGCATTAAACAAATCGTAATATAGTCCTTTCTTTTTTAGAAGTTCTATATGCTTACCCGTTTCCTTTATTTTCCCCTCATCGATTACCATTATTCTATCGGCATTTTGTATGGTAGAAAGGCGATGAGCAATGACAAAAGAAGTTCTTCCTGAAAGAAGAGTCTTAATACCTTTTTGAATAAGTCTTTCTGTTTGAGTATCAATACTAGCTGTTGCTTCATCTAAAATTAAGATTGCTGGATTCGCAAGAAGGGCTCTTGCAAAAGCTATTAGTTGCCTTTGTCCAGCTGACAACCTTGATCCTCTTTCATTTATATTGGTATCATAACCCTTTTCAAGCTTTATAATAAAATCATGAGCACATACAGCCTTTGCAGCATTTATAATTTCTTCATCGCTAGCATCCAATTTACCATATTTTATATTATCTTTTATAGTTCCTGAAAACATAAAGGTGTCTTGAGTCATTATCCCCAATTGACCTCTTAAACTTTCCAAAGTTACTTCTTTGACATTATAACCGTCAATTAATACCCTTCCTTTTTGACTTTCATAAAATCTACTAATTAAATTAATAATTGTTGTTTTTCCAGCTCCTGTTGGTCCTACTAAAGCAACTGTTTCTCCAGCTTTTACATGAAAACTTACATCATTTAAGACAATATTATCCTTATCATAGCAAAAGCTAACATTCTCGAATACAACATCTCCTTTAATTTTAGGCAAGGTCTTAGCATTTTCCACATCTTTTATATCAGCTTCTATATCCATTATATTAAAGATTCTTTCAGCTCCTGCCATATTAATTACAAGGATATTATAAAAGTTACTAATATTTGCTATGGGCTGCCAAAAAATTGATAGATAACCTGTGAAAGCTACTAGCAAACCAACCGTAATATCTCCGCTATTTAGCATACTTACACCAAACCAAAATACTACAATAGCAGCTAGTCCCCAGGAAAACTCTGTTATAGGCCAAAACAAATCATTCATTTTAACCGCATGAACAAAAGAACCTTTTAAATCATTTAAAAACTTATAAAATCTTTTGCTTGTATGCTCTTCTGATGTAAAGCTGTGTATAACTTTAATACCTGAAAAATCTTCATGAATATAGGCATTCATTTGAGAATTTCTTTTTCTATAAGTCTGCCATCTTCTTCTGGATATTATTTGTACTATAAATATAGATACAAGTAAAAAAGGTAAGGTCGTTAAAGATAACAGAGCTAGTTTAAAATTCATAGATAACATTATAATAACTACAACTATTATCTTAATTATATCAGGAATAAGTTTTGTAACACTATCAGAAAATAATTCACTTAGTGAATTAACGTCTCCAATAATTCTTGCTAAAATCTTTCCAACTGGCCTACTATCAAAAAATGAAAAGGACAATGTTTGTATATGAGAATATAAATCTTGTCTTATAGTCAAAAGAATCTTATTGCTAACCTTTGCCATGATCAATATCCTTTTCTTACTACAAAACATTGCTAGAATATTAGCTAGAACCATTATCCCACCAAACAAAAATAGACCTTTAATATCCTTTTCTACAATATAAAAATCTATTCCCCTTTTCATAAAATAAGGGTTAAATAATTCTACTGCTACTACTATCCCCATAAAAAACATAGTTTTGATTAATTCTTTTTTATAAGGTTTTAAATAAGTTAATAACTTCATAATAATTTCTATATTTGATTTTTCTTTTAGACTCTCTTTTTTACTAATGTTTGTTGACATAATCCCTCTCCTATATTAATTACTTATCTCAAAGTCAGCAATCTCCTTAAAACCCTGAAATTGTTCACAATAAATCTCGTAATACTTTCCTTTTTTATTTAATAAGCTCTTGTGATTTCCTCGTTCTACAATCCTACCATCTTCTAAAATAAGTATTTCATCTGCATTTTTTACTGCAGAAATTCTATGAGCAATAATGATTTTAGTAATATCCTTTCTCTTTTCCAAAGCTTTTTGTATTTGATATTCAGTTTCCATATCAAGAGCAGATGTGGCATCATCTAAAATCAAAATAGGACTGTTTTTTACCAATGCCCTTGCTATGGAGATACGCTGCTTTTGTCCTCCTGATAAACCAAGACCCCTTTCTCCAATGATGGTATCATATCCTTGGGGCATTTCTTTTACAAAGGAATGGACAGCTGCATCTTTTGCTGCCTTAACTAAGACTTCTTTTTTGGCTTCTCTATTTCCAAATCTAATATTTTCCTCTATGCTATCAGAAAACAAAAAGGTATCCTGCATAACAACAGAAATATTGCTTCTTAAAGTCTTAAGATCCATTTCTTTTACATCAATGCCATCAATCATAATGGATCCCTTTGTACAATCATAGTAACGGCCAATAAGGTTAATAAGGGAAGTTTTACCAGAGCCTGTGGC
>JAAYRK010000116.1 GCA_012518815.1 Candidatus Epulonipiscium sp.
AAACTGCGTCCGTTTAGCATATTTTTATTTATTTCTATATCTATTTTTGAACACAAAAAAACCGCCAAAGGGAATTCTCCCCCTGACGGTTGGCGATTGCGATAAGCAAACTTTGTAATTGTAAACATACTTTTGTGTACGTTGACAAGAATTATCTCTTTGAGAATTGTGGAGCTCTTCTTGCACCTTTGAGTCCGTATTTCTTTCTTTCTTTCATTCTTGGATCTCTTGTTAAGTATCCTGCTTTTTTAAGTGCAGGTTTTAAATCTGCATCCGCTTGAACCAAAGCTCTAGCAATACCATGACGTATAGCACCTGCTTGACCTGTGTATCCGCCACCTCTTACAGTTACTAATACATCAAATTTATCTACTGTATCAGTTAATACTAAAGGTTGTTTTGCAATAACCTTTAATGTTTCTAAACCAAAATATTCATCAATATCTCTTTTATTTATTTTAAAGTTACCATTTCCAGGTACTAAATATACTCTTGCAATTGATTTCTTTCTTCTGCCTGTTCCATAATATCTTGCTTCAGCCATTTGGATATCCTCCCTTCATCAATTAAAATTTAATTTCTAATACTTCTGGTTTTTGTGCTTCATGATTATGTTCAGCACCACTATAAACACGAAGTTTTTTAATCATTTTTCTACCTAAACGGTTTTTTGGAAGCATTCCTCTTACTGCTTCATATATTACTTTTTCAGGCTTCTTTTCAAGAAGGTCTTTAAGTTTTATTTCTTTTAAGCCACCAGGATATCCTGTATGGTGTCTGTAAAGTTTTTGTTCTAATTTATTACCAGTCACTTTAATGTCTTTTGCATTAATTACAATAACAAAATCTCCTGTATCTACATGAGGTGTATATATTGGTTTATGCTTTCCACGAAGTATTTTTGCAATTTCAGATGATAAGCGACCTAATGTCATATCTGTTGCATCTACAACATACCATTTTCTTTCAACGGTTTCAGCTTTCGCTATATAGGTTGTTCTCATTTCGAACCCTCCTTATTCCTTATATAATCACGTATCTATTTAAAACCCGGGGCTAATGGATTTTAAAGTGGCACAATTACACAAAAAACATTATATTACATCTTACCCTAGTGTGTCAAGGAATATTTGTATTTAGCTAACCTTTTCATAAAAAAATATCAATATTTGATTTCTACTAAAGTCAAGCCTTGAGCTGGAGCTGTTATCCCTGCCATATTACGATTTTTTGACAAAATGATAGTTTCTACATCAGAGGCTTTTTTTCTAGCTAGTCCTATATCTATTAATGTTCCTGCCATAATTCTTACCATGTTATATAGAAAGCCGTTACCTCTTACTTCAAATATAACAAAGGGGCTTTCTTTATGTACAGCTGCATCAAATATTATTCTTTCTGTTGTCTTAACTGAGCTACCTGTGGAGCAAAAAGCTATAAAATCATGCTTTCCTATAAAATATTTAGCTCCTTTATCCATCTCCTCTACATTTAAATCTGAAGATATAAAGGTACTCATATTCCTGTATTGAGGTATTGGAAATTTATCATTTAATATAAGATATCTATAAGTTTTTTCTTTTGCATCATAACGGGGATGAAAATCTTCGTGTACTTCCTTGGCAGCACTTATTACAATATCATCTGGAAGGGCTGTATTTAGGGCATAAGGTATTCTATCTATGGGAATAGAACTATCTACTTTAATAAGTCCTCTTTGTCCTAAAGCATGCACTCCTGCATCAGTTCTTCCGGCTCCTATAACGGTTACTTCTTGTCCAAATATTTTTGAGCATGCTTCTTCTACTTTTTCTTGTATACCAATACCGTTATGCTGCCTTTGCCAACCATTATAATTTGTTCCGTCATATGAAATTGTGAGTAAAATATTCTTCATATTTTCCTCCATTTGTTAGCAAAAAAAGCTTTTTATATAAAGCGAATAAGAATCATTATTATCATAAAAAGACTTATAACCCCTATGGCTATATAATCTTGTTTTTGTATTACAAGCTGCTTCATTCTGGTTCTGTTTTCTCCGCCACGATAACATCTTGCTTCCATAGCCATTGCTAATTCATCTGCTCTTCTAAAAGCTGAAATAAATAAGGGTACCAAAAGTGGTATTAGGCTTTTTGCCCTTTTTATAACTCCTCCACTTTCAAAGTCAGCCCCTCTTGCCATTTGAGCTTTCATGATTTTATCTGTTTCTTCCAATAATATTGGTATGAAACGAAGGGCTATTGTCATCATCATTGCTATTTCGTGAGCTGGTATCCCTATTTTTTTAAATGGGTTTAATAGCTTTTCAATCCCATCCGTTAATTGAATAGGAGATGTAGTTAATGTTAATATGGATGAGCCAATAATTAAAAAGATTAATCTTAACGCCATTAAGCCTGCAATATATAATCCTTCAGCTGTTATTGTAATAAATTTATATGACCAAAGAACATTTTCACCAGGAGTCATAAAAATATTTAAAGCAACTGTTAATAATATAATTACAAGAATAGCTCTTAAGCCTTTAAGCATGAATTTAATAGGTACCTTAGATAAGTAAATAACAGTACCCAAAAATATAATTGTAAAAGCATAGCCTATATATCGATTTGCTACAAATAAAGCAATAATAAATATCAAAGTTGACATAATTTTTACCCTAGGATCTAATTTATGAATCCATGATTCTGCTGGGTAATACTGACCGATAGTAATATCTCGAATCATCATAGCACCTACTTTTGACTTTTCAATAATGAAGCTATTTTTTTAGCTCCTTCTTCTACAGTTAATACATCTGTAGGAACTTCTATACCTTTTTTTCTTAATGCTTTCATAATATACATAATTTGTGGAGCTGCTAAGCCCATCTTCTCCAGTTCTTTTACATTTTTAAAAACTTTATCTGGTGCTCCGTCTAAAGCAATTCTGCTTTTATACATTACAATAATTCTATCAACTAATTTAGCAATGTCTTCCATACTATGAGATACTAAAATAACTGTAATCCCCAAAGATTTATGTAACTTTTGAATTTGACCTAATATTTCATCTCTTCCCCTTGGGTCAAGACCTGCAGTTGGTTCATCAAGAATAAGCACCTCTGGCTTCATTGCCAAAACCCCTGCTATGGCAACTCTTCTTTTTTGTCCTCCTGATAAATCAAAAGGCGATTTTTCATACATATCTTCTCCAAGGCCTACCATATCTAAAGCTTTTATTACTCTTTTATTAACTTCTTCTTTAGGTAAACCCATGTTTTCAGGTCCAAAAGCTACATCTTTGAAAATTGTCGTTTCAAAAAGCTGGTGTTCTGGGTATTGAAATACAAGGCCAACTTTTTGACGAATTTCCTTTAAGGATACATCTTTATCATTTAAGTTCTTGCCTAAAATAATTATTTCTCCCTCTGTTGCTTTTAGTAATCCATTAAAATGCTGAATAAGAGTAGACTTACCAGAACCAGTATGCCCTATTATTCCGACAAACTCTCCTTTTTTTATATGAAGGTTTATATTGTTTATAGCTACTCTTCTAAAGGGAGAACCTTCCCCATAAACATGACTCACTCCATTGAATATAATTGCCATATTTTATCCACCATCTCTTCGATTGTAAGTATTTCTGTTGAAATATCAATACCTTCTTTTTGCATATAATAGGCCAATTCTGTAGCTGGAGGAACATCTAGCCCTAACTCTTTTAACTTATCAACTTGACTAAAGACATCTTTAGGTTTTCCATCCATTACAATTTGACCATGATCCATTACAATTACCCTGTCGGCCTTTATTGCTTCCTCCATATAATGAGTAATATGAATAATTGTTATACTTTCTTCTTTGTTTAGTTTATAAACCGTATCAAGCACTTCTTTTCTACCTAAAGGATCCAACATAGCCGTAGGTTCATCTAATATAATACATTCTGGTTTCATTGCTAAAACCCCAGCTATAGCAATTCGTTGTTTTTGGCCTCCAGATAGTAAATTAGGAGAATGAGTCATATATTCTGTCATTTGAACTGCAGCAACAGACTCATCAACTCTTTTTCTGATTTCACTTGCTTCTACCCCTAAATTTTCTGGCCCAAAGGCAACATCTTCTTCTACAATTGCAGCAATAATTTGGTTATCAGGATTTTGAAATACCATTCCTGCACTTTGCCTAATATTCCATATATTTTCTTCAGTCTTAGTATCCATTCCTTTAATTAAAAGAGTTCCACCCGTAGGATGTAAAATAGCATTCATATGCTTAGCAAAAGTTGATTTTCCCGAACCATTATGTCCTAAAATTACAACAAACTCACCCTTATTTATATCCAAATCAACTTTATCTAGTGCTCTATGACTAGCTTCTATTTCTCCACGGTCATTGTGGGTATAATATTCGTATACAAGCCCTCTACTTTTTACAATTTCATTCATATCATCACCAACCCTCAGGGAGTCTTAATAATTGAAAATTAATTATTATTTGGAAATATCTTGTTACAATAATTAATCTTCAATTATTAAGATATTTATAGGGATTAAGATTGAATCCTAATCCCTATAAAAGCATTATACTAACTCAATAATTACTTCTTCAGCTCCATCACCCTTACGGGGACCAATCTTAACAATTCTAGTATACCCACCATTACGGTCTGCATACTTAGGTGCTATATCTGTAAATAGTTTTTCCACCATATCTACTTTTTTAGTGTTTTGTTTTTTCTTAATTGTACTAGTTTCAGTTACAGGGTAAAGAATTTGTAACATTTTTCTTCTTGCATGAAGACGAGAAGCACTATCTTTTTTAATAGTCTTTTCTACTTCATCAAATACGTCTACTTTCTTACCATTTACAACTTCTTTTACTCTTTTTCCATCTGCATTTTTTCTAGGTACTTTAGCTTTAACAGTTACTTCGGTAAAATTATCTTTTTCTTTAATAGCAAGAGTAATTAGCTTCTCGGCAATTTTTCTAATTTCTTTTGCCTTTGCCTCTGTAGTTCTAATTTTACCATGATATAGTAAATTGGTCACTTGATTTCTCAATAGTGCTTTACGTTGAGAAGTAGTACGACCTAATTTTCTATGTCCAGCCATCGTTCAACCTCCTTTACATAAATATAACAAGCAACTAATCATCACTAGGCTTTAAAGAAAGACCTAATTCAGCAAGTTTGTTAAGAACTTCTTCTAATGACTTCTTACCTAAATTACGTACTTTCATCATTTCTTCTTCGGTACGGTTGATAAGTTCTTCTACAGTGTTAATACCTGCACGTTTTAGACAGTTGTAAGAACGCACAGATAAATCAAGCTCTTCAACACTCATTTCAAGAACTTTTTCTTTTTGGTCTTCCTCTTTTTCAACCATTATTTCTGCATTCTTTGCATTATCTGATAAGTCAATAAATAAACTTAGATGTTCACTCAAAATTTTAGCACCTAAACTTACTGCTTCATCAGCTTTAAGGGTTCCATTAGTCCATAATTCTAAGGTCAATTTGTCATAGTCTGTTATTTGACCTACTCTTGTGTTTTCAACCACAAAATTTACACGACTAACAGGAGTATACAGAGAATCTACAGGAATAACTCCTATAGCTTGATTGTTGATCTTATTTTTTTCTGCTGGTACATAACCCCTACCTCTGGTAATGGTCATCTCCATAAATAATTTGCTATCAGAACCTCCGCTTAATGTTGCAATATGAAGGTCTGGATTTAATATTTCAATATCAGAATCAACTTTTAAATCTCCTGCAGTAACTACGCATTCCCCTTCAGCTTCAATATAAGCTATTTTGGGTTCCATGCTGTCACTATTATTTTTAATAGCAAGATTTTTTAAATTTAAAATAATCTCCGTAACATCTTCCTTAACTCCAGGAATTGTACTAAATTCATGAAGTACCCCTTCAATTTTTACATTGCTAACTGCAACACCGGGAAGGGAAGATAATAAAACTCTTCTTAAGCAATTACCCAATGTTGTTCCATATCCCCTCTCAAGGGGTTCAAGGACAAAACGACCATATTTGCCGTCTTCTGATATCTCAGCAATTTCAATGCGAGGTTTTTCAAATTCAAACACCCGATAAACCCTCCTTTTTGTTTTTTAATCATACTGAGGGTGACAATTTGTCTAAAAATTATTACTTTGAATAAAGCTCTACGATAAGTGTTTCTTGAATATCGATATCTATTTGATCTCTTTCTGGTAGAGCAACAACTTTACCCTTTAGATTGTCAATGTCAGCTTCAAGCCATTCGGGTATAATTCTAGATGCTGTTGTATCTGTTATATCTTTAAATCTTTGAAGTCCTTTTGATTTTTCTTTAATTTCGATAACATCGCCAATTTTCACTTGGTATGAAGGAATATTTACTTTTTTACCGTTCACTAAAATATGATTATGACGAACTACTTGTCTTGCTTCTGTTCTAGAACGTCCATATCCTAAACGATAAACTACATTATCCAATCTCATTTCAAGTAAGCGAAGTAAGTTTTCACCTGTAACACCAGGAATACGGTCCGCTTTTTCAAAATAGTTAGCAAATTGTGCTTCAAGTACACCATAAATTCTCTTTGCTTTTTGTTTTTCACGAAGCTGTAATCCGTACTCAGATAGCTTTCTGCTAGCTTGACCATGTTGCCCAGGTGCATAAGGTCTTCTAGCTACAGGGCATTTTTCTGAAAAACATTTTTCTCCCTTTAAGTACAGTTTCTGTCCTTCTCTACGGCATAATCTGCACACGGGTCCTATATATCTAGCCATTTAACTTTACACCTCCTAATACTAAACTCTTCTACGTTTTGGTGGACGACATCCATTATGTGGCACAGGAGTAACGTCTTTAATCATTGTTACTTCTAAGCCTGCTGTTTGAAGAGCACGTATTGCTGCTTCTCTTCCAGATCCCGGTCCTTTTACCATTACTTCAACTGATTTTAAACCATATTCCATTGCAGCTTTTGCCGCAGTATCTGCTGCCATTTGAGCTGCATATGGAGTAGACTTCTTTGATCCTCTAAATCCTAATTGTCCGGCACTTGCCCAAGAAAGAGCATTTCCGGCCATATCTGTTAATGTAACAATTGTATTATTAAAAGTAGACTGAATATGCGCTTGTCCCCGATCAACATTCTTCTTATCTCGACGTCTACGGGTACTTCCTTTTTTAGCTACTTTTTTCGCCATTCCACTTAACCTCCTTTATGCACTATTTTTTCTTATTTGCAACAGTTCTTCTTGGTCCTTTTCTAGTTCTAGCATTAGTCTTTGTCTTTTGTCCTCTTACAGGTAAACCTCTTCTATGACGAATACCTCTATAACATCCAATTTCCATAAGACGTTTTATATTTAAAGCTACTTCTCTACGTAAGTCACCTTCAACCATTTGTGTCTTTTCAATGATTTCACGAATTTTAGCTGTTTCTTCATCGGTTAAATCTCTTACTCTTGTATTTGGATTAACTCCTGCTTCTTTAAGTATACGATTTGAGCTTGAACGACCAATACCATATATATAAGTAAGACCGATTTCAACACGCTTATCTCTTGGTAAATCGATACCTGCAATACGTGCCATAGATACTTTGCACCTCCTAAATACTGTTTTGTTTTGCTTACAATTTATTATATATCTTCTTCTATCAGCAAAATGCAGCCGCTAAAGAATATAAATATTCATATTCTCCACAAATTATCATTATATAATATATTAAACAATTAATCAATTGTTTTTGTTGGCAATCTGTAAGCTTGCCTAAGGATGCTTGCCCCTTAAGCAAGCATGTTTTAGTTTAGCCTTGTTTTTGCTTATGCTTTGGATTTTCGCAAATAACACGGATACGACCTTTTCTTTTGATTATTTTACATTTTTCACAAATTGGTTTTACAGAAGGTCTTACTTTCATTTGCTTATCTCCTTTCTAACGCTCAAATCATTTGGCTCTCCAAACAATCCGGCCTTTTGTTAAATCATAGGGAGAAAGTTCTACAGTAACTTTATCTCCCGGCAAAATGCGAATAAAATTCATTCGAAGTTTTCCAGAAATATGTGCTAAAATTTTATGACCATTTTCCAACTCTACTTGGAACATCGCATTCGGCAACTTTTCAAGCACTGTTCCTTCAACTTCAATAACATCACTTTTCGCCAAGGTATCATGCCTCCTCATTTATTGCATTTCTAGAAGAAGGACTATACGGTTCTAGAACTTTTCTTATTTCCGAATCATTCAGTTCCATTCCATCTTCTATTTTTTTCTTAATAAAATTTATTATATGATTAGTCTTTTGTACATGTTTATATTTCTTCTTTTTCGGCTTATTAAGTTTTCTTAAATCTCCGTCAACAATATATAAATATTCATTTTCAATTTTTATTACGATAAAAGCCCTTCCCTTATCGCGTCCGGATTTAGAAAACACAACTTGCCCAATGGAGTATTCATTCATCTTAAGCTCACCTGACCTCTTTATCACAAAATAGTAAGAATTTCAGGTTCTCCATCTGTTATTGCAATGGTATGTTCATAATGTGCCGAGAGAGAACCGTCCCTGGTTATCACGCTGTTATCAGATAGTATCCTTACTTCGTAGGATCCCATATTTACCATAGGTTCAATAGCAAGCACCATACCTTTTACAAGCTTTGGCCCACGGCCAGGAACAGCAAAATTAGGTATTTGCGGTTCCTCGTGAAGCTTTCTTCCTATTCCGTGACCGGTTAAATCCCTTACTACAGAAAAACCATTTGCTTCTACATAGTTTTGTATAGCTGCAGAAATTTCATACAAGTGATTTCCTGCTCTTGCGTAACGTATTCCTTCGTAAAAGCTTTGCTTGGTAACTTCAATTAATCTTTTTGTTTCATCTGCTATTTCACCAATGGCAATAGTCTTTGCTCCATCTGAATGAAATCCATCTAGACACACACCTATATCAATACTAATTATATCTCCATCTTTTACTTTCCTTTTAGAACTAGGAATTCCATGGACAACTTCTTCATTGATTGATGTGCATATTGAAGCCGGAAAACCATATAATCCTTTAAATGAAGGAGTTGCACCCTGACTACGTATAAAATCTTCAGCGATCTGATCCAATTCCTTTGTGGAAATACCCGATTTAAGTGCACTGATTAAGAGTTCGTGTGTTTTTGCTAAAATCCTACCTGCTTCTCGTATCTTTCTAACTTCTTGGTCAGTTTTAATTGTTATTCCCACTATTTACTCACTTCCAATGCATCTTTAATCTTTTTCCCTATCTCTTCAACAGATCCAGTACCTTCTATAGTTAAAAGTATTCCCCTTTTTTCATAGTAGTCAATCAAAGGCTTGGTTTGTTCTTCATATACTTGTAGTCTCTTTCTCACCGTTTCTTCTTTATCATCTTCCCGAAGAATTAACTCACTTTCGCACTCATCACATATATCATCTTTTATAGGCTTTTTGTGCTCAACATGATAGGATGCACCACATTTAGGACAAACTCTTCTACCGGCCATACGCTTAATAATAACCTCATCAGACACATCGATATTAACTACATTATCTAATCCTATTCCCAATTCTTCCAAAGCCTTATCCAATGCCTGGGCTTGAGGAATAGTTCTTGGAAAGCCGTCTAAAATAAAGCCTTCTTTGCAATCATCTTCCTGAATGCGGCTCTTTACAATTTCGACTACCAATTCATCTGGCACCAGTAAACCTTTATCCATATAATTTTTTGCTTCTTTCCCTAAATCGGTCTCATTTTTTATATGACTTCTTAAAATGTCACCGGTTGATATTTGAGGAATATTATATTCCTTAGAAAGAAGTAATGCATGAGTTCCTTTTCCTGCTCCCGGAGCACCCAACATAATAAGTCTCATAACGGTTCCCTCCTATTATTCTTAACCTAAAAAGCCTTTGTAGTGTCTCATTAACATTTGTGCTTCTATTTGTTTTACGGTTTCAAGTGCAACACCAACAACAATGATTAATGATGTTCCACCAAATCCAATGCTCATCTTAAATATCCATTGAAGCACAATTGGAGTTAATGCAATTATAGCTAAGAAAAGTGCTCCTGCTAAGGTAATTTTATTAACAACCTTTGTTAAATATTCAGATGTGGGGTTTCCTGGTCTAATACCTGGAATAAAACCACCATTTTTCTTCATATTGTTTGCAACATCAATCGGATTAAATGAAACAGTTGAATAGAAGAATGTAAAGAATAATATAAGAAGTCCGTATAATACTGCTCCAACCGGATGTGTCCAGTTAATATAAGTTAAAATTTTACTCCAAATACCTGTAGGATTAGGATTAACAAAATTAGTTATCATTATAGGAAATTGGAGTATAGAAGATGCAAAAATAACTGGTATTACTCCGGCAAGATTAACCTTAATTGGAATATGTGTCGATTGTCCGCCGTATACTTTTCTTCCTGCTGTTCTTTTTGCATATTGAACAGGAATTCTTCTCTCTCCACCTTGAATTAATACAACAAATGCTATCATTAGCACAAATAGTATTAATAATATAACAATACTAACAATTTTGTCTTTATAACTAAATAAGCTAGTAACTGCCACAGGTAATCTTGAAACGATATTTACAAAAATAATCAAAGAGATACCATTTCCTATTCCTTTTTCTGTTACTTGCTCGCCAACCCACATTAAAAAAGCTGTACCTGCCACAAATGAAATAATTACAATAATCCAAGTCCATATACTAGGATTAATTAATATGTTTTGGTTTCTAAGAGCAAATGTTGTTCCCCAAGCTTGTAATGCAGCTAGGGCAACTGTTAAATACCTTGTATATTTATTAATCTTTTTTCTTCCTTCTTCTCCCTCTTTTGCAAGCTCTTCTATTTTAGGTATAGCAATTTGCAAAAGTTGTAGAATAATTGATGCATTAATGTATGGTACAATACCTAATGCAAAAATAGTCATATTTTCAAATGCTCCACCAGAAATCATATTAATAAGCCCTAAAGGACCAGCTGCTTGCTGCTCAAGAATTTCCTTTACAACTGCAGCATTTACAAAAGGAGCAGGAATGTGGGCACCTATACGGATTACAAATAACATAACCAAAGTATAGATTAATCTTTTTCTTAAATCTGGTATTTTCCAAACATTTCTAATAGCTTTTAGGGTTTCAGTCACCTAAATCACCTCTGCTTTTCCACCGGCAGCTTCTATTTTTTCAACTGCACTTTTACTGTATTGATTCACCTTTACAGTCAATTTTTTATTTAGGTCTCCATTCCCAAGAATTTTTACTCCGTCTTTAGGATTTTTAATAACGCCTGCTTCTTTTAGTACATCTATAGTAACTTCTGTACCATCTTCAAATATATTTAAACGATCTACATTAATAGCAATAATTTCTTTAGAATTTATATTTGTAAATCCTCTTTTAGGTAGTCGTCTGTAAAGAGGCATTTGTCCACCTTCAAAACCGGGTCTTACACCTTTACCTGCACGAGCCTTTTGACCTTTATGTCCTTTTCCTGCAGTTTTTCCAAGACCTGAACCATGTCCTCTACCTTTTCTGGTTCGGTTTCGTTTGGCTCCTTCATTAGGCTTTAATTCACTTAAGTTCATCTTGGCACCTCCTTTAAATCCTCAATTTATATTTCTTCAACTTTCACCAAATGAGAAATTTTAGTAACCATTCCTCGGATAGCAGGATTGTCTTTTTGTTCAACAGTTTTATTTAATTTAGAAAGACCTAATGCTTTTGCTACTGCCTTTTGCTTAGCATTTGCTCCAATAGTAGATTTTACTAGGGTTATTTTTAATTTATCTGCCAATGCAATCCCTCCTTATCCTAATAACTCTTCTAATGATTTACCACGTAACTTTGCAACTTCTGAGGGATCTTTAATACTTTTTAATCCTTCCATAGTTGCATTTACAACATTACGCTTATTATTGGAACCTAGGGATTTTGTTCTTATATTTCGAACACCAGCTAATTCAAGAACTGCACGAACAGGACCACCTGCAATAACTCCTGTTCCTTCAGGTGCTGGTTTTAATAGTACTCTTGAGCTTCCAAATTCTCCAATGAATTCATGAGGTAAACTATCATTTTCATCTCTAGGAACATAAATAATATTTTTCTTTGCATCATCTATAGCTTTTTTTATCGCATCGGGGATTTCTGTTGCTTTTCCTAATCCCGCACCTACATGACCGTTTTCGTCACCAACAACTACTAAAGCAGAAAATCTAAAATTTCGTCCACCTTTAACTACTTTAGTAACTCTCTTTATTGTAACTACTCTTTCTTTTAAGTCTAAAGAATTTACGTCTATTTTACTATTAGCCATTCGATTCCCTCCTTTACTAGATTTTTAATCCAGCTTCTCTAGCTGCATCCGCTAATGCTTTTACCTTACCGTGATATACATATCCGCCACGATCAAAAACAACTTCATTTAATCCTTTATCTAACGCTCTTTTAGCAACTAATTCTCCTACTAGTTTTGCAGCTTCAACATTATTAGTTTTTTCTAATTTTGAAGATAGTTCTTTGTCTACTGTTGAAGCAGAAACTAAAGTATGACCTTTTGTATCATCAATAATTTGTGCATAAATGTGTTTATCACTTCTAAAAACTGATAGTCTTGGTTTTTCTGAAGTACCAAAAATCTTTTTTCTTACTTTTAGGTGTTTTTTCACACGAATCTCAGAACGTGGTACCTTTTTTATCATACGGATTTCACCCCTTTTCTATTACTTGCCTGTTTTACCTTCTTTACGTCTGATTACTTCATCAATATATTTTATTCCTTTTCCTTTATATGGCTCTGGAGGACGTTTAGCTCTAATCTCTGCTGCATATTGACCAACTTTTTCTTTATTTATACCACTAACAGTTATTTTGTTTCCGTCAACAGCACTTTCAACACCCTCAGGATCTTCCATTTCGACTGGATGTGAATATCCTAATGTTAATACAAGTTTTTTACCTTGTTTTTGTGCTCTATATCCTACACCATTTATTTCTAATACTTTTGTAAAACCATTAGTTACTCCTTCTACCATGTTATTAACAAGGGTTCTTGTTAAACCATGTAGGCATCTATGTTTCTTTAAATCACTTGGTCTTTTTACTATTATTTCATTATCTTCAATTGAGATAATCATTTCTTCTGATAATTTTTGTTCTAAAGAACCTTTTGGTCCTTTTACTGATACAAAGTTTCCTTCTCCGATTTTTACTTCAACACCGGATGGAATTGCAATCGGTAATTTACCAATTCGTGACATGGTCGCACCTCCTTAAGCGTATTAACCATAATTTATCTAACAATGATTTATAATTACCAAATAAACGCAACTACTTCTCCACCAATGCCTTCTTTTCTAGCATCTCTATCTGTTAAAAGTCCTTTGCTTGTTGAAATAATTGCAGTTCCAAGTCCACCTAATACCTTAGGCAATTCATCCTTGCCTACGAACACTCTAAGACCTGGTTTTGAAATTCTTTTTAGTCCAGAAATAACTTTTTCGTTTTTATCTTCACCGTATTTTAATGTAATACGGATTGTTTTATTTGAACCATTTTCTATAATTTCATAACCTTTAATGTAACCTTCGTTTAATAAAATCTCAGAAATCGCTTTTTTCATTTTTGAAGCAGGTATATCTACCGTATCGTGTTTTGCAACATTAGCATTTCTGATTCTTGTTAACATATCAGCAATTGGATCGCTCATTGTCATTGAATGTACCTCCTTCCTTTTACCAGCTTGCTTTTTTAACTCCTGGAATTTCACCTTTATATGCCAATTCTCTAAAGCAAATACGACATACACCAAATTTTCTTAAATATCCGTGAGGTCTTCCACAAATTCTACAACGATTATAAGCTCTTGTAGAAAACTTCGGCTTACGTTGTTGCTTAATCCTCATTGACTTTTTTGCCATGGTTACCCTCCTTCTACTACTTTCTGAATGGCATTCCGAATAATCTTAATAATTCACGAGCTTCCTCGTCTGTTTTTGCTGTGGTAACAAAAATAATATCCATACCTCTAATTTTGTCTACTTTATCAAATTCAATTTCCGGAAAAATTAATTGTTCTTTAATTCCTAATGAATAATTTCCTCTTCCGTCAAAAGCATCAGGATTAACCCCTCTAAAGTCGCGGACACGAGGTAATGCTAAACTAATTAAACGATCTACAAAATCATACATTCTATTTCCACGAAGGGTTACCTTACATCCTATTGGCATGCCTTCACGAATTTTAAATGCCGCAACAGATTTTTTAGCCTTTGTAATAATTGGTTTTTGTCCGGAAATAATAGTTAAATCATTAACTGCTGATTCTAAAACTTTTGGATTATCTTTTGCTTCACCAACACCCATATTGATAACAACTTTTTCAATTCTGGGCACTTGTAATTTATTTTTATAACCAAATTTTTTCATCATTTGTTCTACGATTTCATTTTCATAGATTTCTCTTACTCTACTCAAAGCTTACCCTCCTTCCGTTATTAGTCAATCACTTCTCCAGTAGATTTTGCTACTCTATATCGAACCTTTTTTGGTCGGCCATTTCTCTCTTCAGTTACAACTTTAATTCCCAATCTAGTTGGTGTTCCCTTATGAAGGTACATTACATTTGAAATATGAATAGAACCTTCTCGTTTAACAATTCCACCTTGTCCCATGGGATTTGCTTTTTGATGTTTTGTAATCATGTTTACGCCTTCAACTATAACACGGCCTTTTTTACGATCTATTTTTAAAATTTTACCTTCATGATCTTGAAATTCCCCAGACATAACACGTACTTTATCGCCCACTCTGAGTTTTGTATTTACTTTGTTCTCATTTTTCACTAGAAACACCTCCTTATAGTACTTCTGGTGCCAAGGATAATATTTTCATATATTTCTTTTCTCTTAATTCTCTCGCAACTGGCCCAAAAATACGAGTTCCTCTTGGATTCTTATCTTCTTTTATTATTACAGCTGCATTCTCATCAAATTTTATATAAGAACCATCTTGTCTTCTAACACCTTTTACAGTTCTAACAATTACCGCTCTTACAATTTCACCTTTTTTAACAACACCGCCGGGTGTTGCATCTTTAACGGAAGCAACGATAACATCTCCAATATTAGCATATCTAACTTTAGAGCCACCCAATACACGAATGCATAATAATTCTTTCGCACCAGTATTGTCTGCTACTTTAACTCTACTTTCTTGTTGAATCATTATTTACCCTCCTTTCGAGCGAGAAATTATTTTGCTTTTTCAACGATTGAAACCAATCTCCATCTCTTTTCTTTAGAGAGGGGTCTTGTTTCCATAACTTTTACACGATCGCCAACTTTACATTCATTATTTTCATCATGGGCTTTCAATTTATAAGTTCTTTTTATAATTTTCCCGTATAAAGGATGCTTTACGTTATTTTCAACAGCAACAACGATTGTTTTATCCATTTTGTCGCTGACAACTTTACCAATCATTGTCTTGCGAAGATTTCTTTCTTCCACAGTGAATTCCTCCTTTCGCAACTATTACTAAGCCTTTGCTCTCTCTGTAATAACCGTTTGAATCCTTGCAATATTTTTTCTAACTTCATTAATTCTTGCAGTATTGCTTAATTGATTTGTAGCATTTTGAAATCTTAGATTAAAAAGCTCTTTTTTTGCGGAAACTAAATCTAAGTTTAATTCATCTATTGTTTTGTTTCTTAATTCATCTAAATATGCTTTACTTTTCACTGCTATCACCGTCCATTTCTTGTTCTGCACGTGATACTATTTTACATTTAATAGGTAATTTGTGCATTGCAAGACGCAAAGCTTCTTTTGCTGTGTCTTTATTTACTCCTGCAATCTCAAACATTACTCTATCAGGCTTTACAACTGCTACCCAGTATTCTGGAGATCCTTTACCTTTACCCATACGAGTTTCCGCTGGTTTTTGTGTTACTGGTTTGTCTGGAAAAATTTTAATCCAAACTTTACCACCACGTCTAATATATCTTGTCATAGCAATACGTGCTGCTTCTATTTGATTGGAAGTAATCCAGCCAGGCTCTAAAGCTACAATACCGAATTCTCCGTAAGTAATTTTATTACCACGATTAGCTCTGCCTGTCATACGTCCTCTAAATTGCTTACGACGTTTTACTCTTTTAGGCATTAACATTATCAATCTCTCCTTCCTTTTTTGCTTTCTGAGGAAGAATTTCACCTTTATATATCCATACCTTTACGCCGATTTTACCGTAGGTTGTATCAGCTTCAGCAAATCCATATTCGATATCTGCCCTTAAAGTTTGAAGAGGTATGGTGCCTTCATGGTAGTGTTCTGTACGTGCAATTTCTGCACCACCTAAACGGCCTGAACAAGCTACTTTAATTCCTTTTGCTCCATTCTTCATTGCTCTTCCCATAACTTGTTTCATTGCTCTTCTAAAGGAAACACGGTTTTCTAATTGAAGTGCAACGTTTTCAGCTACTAATTGAGCATCTATTTCAGGCTTCTTCACTTCAATAATATTTACCATTACTTTATTGTTTGTCATTTTTTGAAGCTCATTACGGAGTTGTTCTATTGAAGCTCCTCCCTTACCAATTACAATACCTGGTTTGGAGGTATGAACATGTATTTTAACTCTTTCAGCCGCTCTTTCAATATCAATTTTTGAAATTCCTGCATCATAAAGCTTTTTCTTAATATAACTTCGTAATTTATTGTCTTCGATTAATAAATCGGCAAAATCTTTCTTAGATGCGTACCACTTTGCACTCCAGTCTTTAATTATGCCGACTCTTAATCCATTGGGATTAACTTTTTGTCCCATACTCAACCTCCTTATTATCTTTCATTCAGTACAATTGAAATATGACTGGTTTGCTTATCAATACGATATGCTCTTCCTTGTGCTCTAGGACGAATTCTTTTCATTTTTGGTCCTTGATTTGCATATGCTTCTTCAATAAATAGACTTTCTCTATCTAATTCATGATTATTTTCAGCATTTGCTATTGCTGATTTTAATAACTTTTCTATAATTCTTGCAGCCTTTCTTGGTGTGTATGCAAGAATTGCTAATGCTTCGTCAGCTTTTTTACCTTTTATAGTATCAAGAACAATTTTAGCCTTTGAAGCAGATACTCGTGCATATCTTACATGCGCCTTTGGCCTTGTATCTTTATTTTGATTTCTTTCCTTTTTTATTTGACTTCTATGCCCTTTAGCCATGAAGCGACCCTCCTTCCATCAAACTTAACGAACTGATGATTTCTTTTCAGCATTTTTCCCATGGCCTCTATAAACTCTTGTTAATGCAAATTCACCTAATTTATGTCCTACCATATCTTCTGTAATATATACTGGAACATGTTTTCTCCCATCATGAACTGCTATTGTATGCCCAACCATTTGAGGGAAAATTGTAGAACGACGGGACCATGTCTTAATAACCTTCTTTTCTCCGTTTTTATTCATTTCTTCAATTGCTTTTAGCAAATGATCATCGGCAAAAGGTCCTTTTTTCAGAGAACGAGCCATAATTATCCTCCTTCCGACTCTAAAATCTATGAGATTTACAATGCTTATTTAGTTCTTCTATGAAGAATATACTTATTAGACTCTTTATTCTTCTTTCTTGTCTTATATCCAAGTGCAGGTTTGCCCCAAGGTGTAACTGGTCCAGGACGACCGATAGGTGCCTTTCCTTCTCCACCACCATGTGGGTGATCGTTAGGATTCATAACTGAACCACGAACTGTTGGACGGAATCCCATATGACGTTTTCTTCCTGCCTTACCTACAGTAACAAGTTCATGTTCGATATTACCTACTTGCCCTATAGTAGCTCTACATTCGATAGGAAGTAATCTAGTTTCTCCAGAAGGTAATTTAACTGTTGCATATTTTCCTTCCTTTGCCATTAATTGAGCTTCCGCACCTGCTGAACGAACAAGTTGTCCACCCTTACCAGGTTTCATTTCAATGTTATGAATAGTTGTACCAACAGGAATGTTTTTCATAGGAAGAGAATTTCCTATTCTAATTTCAGCGGTTTCACCATTCATTATTTTATCTCCAACTTTTAAACCTTTTGGTGCAAGGATATATCTTTTTTCACCGTCAACATATTGTAATAAAGCAATATTTGCTGTTCTATTTGGATCATACTCAATAGAAGCAACTCTTGCTGGAATACCGTCTTTATTTCTCTTAAAGTCGATTATTCTATATTTAACTTTTGCTCCGCCTCCACGATGGCGAACTGTTATTTTACCTTGATTATTTCTACCTGCATTTTTCTTTAAAGATATAACTAAGGACTTCTCAGGAGTGGTCTTAGTTATTTCTTCAAAGCTTAAAGAAGTCATATGCCTTCTCGAAGGGGTATAGGGTTTATATTTTTTAATACCCATTTTCATTCACTCCTTTCAATACCTGTTACACGCTACCTAGTGTTTCATATCAAATTACATTCCTTCAAAGAATTCAATATCTTTACTTTCTTCAGTTAATTGAACAATTGCTTTTTTAGTTTTCGCTGTTTTACCAACAATCATACCTCTTCTTTTTGGTTTCCCATCTTGATTAAGAGTATTAACCTTTTTAACTTTTACACCTTCGAACATTTTTTCTACAGCTTCTTTAATTTGATTTTTTGTTGCTGTAGGATGTACTAAGAAGGTGTATTTTTTGTCTGCCATTAGGTTCATACTTTTTTCGGTAATAACCGGCTTTAAAATGACATCATAATATTTTAAATCAGCCATTATACGTACACCTCCTGTATCGTTTGAAGCACATCTTTAGATACAACAAAAGAATCATATTTTAGAATGTCATACACATTAATTGTATTTGCCGCAGCAGTTTTTACGTTTTGTAGATTTCTTGCAGATAATATTACATTTTTATTATCACTTTCTGTTACAATTAACGCTTTGTTAATTTTAAGGTTATCTAAAACTTGCTTCATTTTTTTAGTTTTGATTTCATCAAATTTAAGTTCATCTATTACAATAAACTTATTTTCATTAACTTTTGATGTTAAAGCAGATTTTAATGCTAATCTTTTTACTTTCTTGTTTAATTTAAATGAATAATCTCTTGGCTTTGGAGCAAATACTACACCGCCACCTGTCCATTGTGGTGCACGTATTGAACCTTGTCTTGCTCTTCCTGTACCTTTTTGTCTCCAAGGTTTTCTTCCGCCTCCACGTACTTCAGCACGGGTTTTAGCACTTTGGGTACCTTGTCTTTGATTTGCCAAATATTGTACCACTACTGCGTGCATTATATGTTCATTAACTTCTACTCCAAATATCTCATCTTTTAATTCTATTTCATCAACTTGTTGCCCTTCCATATTATACACAGCAACTTTAGCCATTTTTACTCCTCCTTTCTCCAGTTATGACTATGCTTTTACACTGTCTTTTAACATAACAATTGATTTTTTAGGTCCGGGTACCGCTCCTTTTACAAGAATTAAATTCTTTTCAGGATACACTTTTACTACTTCTAGATTTTGAACAGTCACTTTTTCAGCACCCATATGTCCGGGAAGTTTTTTTCCTTTAAATACTTTTCCAGGATAAGAACTACCAGCCATAGCACCAACACCTCTGTGGTATTTAGAGCCGTGTGCCATAGGTCCTCTACCTTGGTTATGTCTTTTTATAACACCTTGATATCCTTTTCCTTTAGAAATACCAGTTACATCAACCTTATCTCCTTCAGAAAAGATATCTACTTTAATTTCTGAACCTATTTCATAAGCACTAACATCATCTAGTCTAAACTCTTTTAATTTTCTTTTAAGTGAAACGCCGGCCTTTTCAAAATGACCTTTTAATGGTTTGTTAATATGCTTTTCCTTAGCATCAATATAACCTATTTGAATTGCATTATAACCGTCATTTTCTATTGTCTTCTTTTGAACTACCACACAAGGTCCTGCTTCTAATACAGTAACAGGAATGTGTTTGCCGTTTTCATCAAAGATTTGGGTCATCCCAATTTTTTTACCTATGATTGCTTTTTTCATCTTTACACCTCCTATTAATCTACAGCGGATTACAGTATCCTGTAATCATTCTAGACAGATTCTCATACCGATAATAATCGTAACCGAATCTATTGCCTATGTTATTTCACATCAACTTTAATATCTACACCTGCTGGCAAATCAAGACGCATTAATGCATCTACGGTTTTAGGTGTTGGAACCACAATATCAATTAATCTCTTATGGGTTCTCATTTCAAACTGCTCTCTGGAATCTTTGTATTTGTGAACCGCTCTTAAGATTGTAACAATTTCCTTTTTAGTAGGTAATGGAATTGGTCCACTTACTTTTGCTCCTGTTTTCTTAGCTGTTTCGATAATTTTAGCAGCTGACTGATCAATTATTTTGTGGTCATAAGCTTTTAAGCTTATTCTAATTTTTTGGTTAGCCATAAAAAAAGTCCCCTCCTTTTCGCACTTTGTTTTGTACGACAAGTGGTGACTGCACACTTATCCGGGTGTATCCTAATGTTATACATTGATTATAAATACAACTCCGTATATTAGTACAGTGACCTTGTCGTCCTGTTTCTCGAACTGGACATTCGTTCAGTGAAAATTTCCCATAATATGGCAACCTTTCACATCATCACTATCAATGCCACAACATTATTGAGTATACAATAAAAACTTCTTTTTTGCAAGGTTTTTTTAATTTTTTTGCAAAAAAATCACACCCCAAAGGGATGTGATTTTAAATTGCTTAGAATTATTATTCGATAACTTCTGAAACTGAACCTGCACCAACAGTTCTTCCGCCTTCACGGATAGCAAAACGAAGACCTTTTTCCATAGCGATAGGTGCAATAAGTTCGATTTCCATTTCGATGTTATCACCAGGCATACACATTTCTACTCCATCAGGAAGTTTGATAACACCTGTTACGTCAGTTGTTCTGAAATAGAATTGAGGTCTGTAATTTGTGAAGAAAGGAGTATGACGTCCACCTTCTTCTTTCTTAAGAACGTATACTTGTGCTTTAAACTTTGTATATGGTGTAATTGTTCCAGGATGAGCTAAAACTTGACCTCTTTCGATTTCGTCTTTTTGAACACCACGAAGAAGTGCTCCGATGTTGTCCCCAGCTTGGGCTTGGTCAAGGAATTTATGGAACATTTCTACTCCTGTTACAACTACTTTTCTTGGTTCATCTGTAAGACCAACAATTTCAACTTCGTCTTGTACTTTAAGTACTCCACGTTCTACTCTACCAGTTGCAACTGTTCCACGACCTGTAATTGAGAAAATGTCCTCAACAGGCATAAGGAATGGTTTGTCAACTTCACGTTCTGGGTCAGGAATATAGCTGTCTACTTGTTCGAAAAGTTCTACAATTCTGTCTCCCCATTCGCTTGATGGATCTTCTAATGCTTTAAGAGCAGAACCTCTTACTACAGGAATTTCATCTCCTGGGAATTCGTATTCGCTTAATAAGTCACGAATTTCCATTTCAACTAAGTCAAGTAATTCTTCGTCATCAACCATATCACATTTATTCATAAATACAACAATGTAAGGAACTCCAACTTGACGAGCTAAAAGGATATGCTCTCTTGTTTGAGCCATAGGACCGTCAGTAGCTGCCACAACGATAATAGCACCGTCCATTTGTGCTGCACCAGTGATCATGTTTTTAACGTAGTCAGCGTGTCCTGGGCAGTCAACGTGTGCATAGTGACGATTTGGAGTTTCGTATTCAACGTGTGAAGTTGAAATAGTAATTCCACGTTCTCTTTCTTCTGGAGCTTTATCGATGTTATCGTATGAAATTTCTTCTCCTAATTGATATCTTGCATATAATGTTTTAGTAATCGCTGCAGTTAAAGTTGTTTTACCATGGTCAACGTGTCCAATTGTTCCAATGTTAACGTGAGGCTTTGTTCTTTCAAATTTTGATTTTGCCATTTTTAATAATCCTCCTTTTATTTGCCATTTAAATTCATTTTTTATTATATTTCAAGTCTTCCTACATTTCAAGCCTTATTCAGCTTTTCCTTTGCCGGAGACTATTTTTTCTTGTATATTCTTTGGAACCGCTTCATAATGATGGAATTCCATAGAATATGTTCCTCGTCCTTGTGTCTTAGAACGAAGATCTGTAGCATATCCAAACATTTCGGATAATGGCACATATCCATGAATAACTTGTAGTCCGTTTCTTGATTCCATTCCTTCAATACGGCCACGTCGAGAATTTAAATCCCCAATTACGTCACCCATGTATTCCTCAGGAACTGTTACGTCTATTTTTTCAATAGGTTCAAGAAGAACTGGATCACCTTTTTTCATAGCTTCTTTAAATGCCATTGAACCAGCTATTTTAAAAGCCATTTCAGATGAGTCAACTTCGTGGTATGAACCATCATATAAAATTGCCTTAATTCCAAGAACAGGATATCCACCTAATATACCACTTTGCATTGCTTCTTGAATACCATTATCGATAGGTTGAATATATTCTTTTGGAATAACTCCTCCGACAATTTTGCTTTCAAATTCGTAAGTTTTTTCTCCATTTGGATCCATAGGCTCAAACTTAACTTTACAGTGTCCGTATTGTCCTCTACCACCAGATTGTCTTACGAATTTACCTTCCACATCAGATGCAGCTTGAATAGTTTCTTTATATGCAACTTGTGGTTCCCCTACATTGGCTTCTACTTTAAACTCACGAAGCAAACGGTCTACTATAATCTCAAGATGGAGTTCTCCCATGCCTGAAATAATTGTTTGACCTGTTTCTGCATTTGTGTAAGTTTTAAAGGTTGGATCTTCTTCAGCCAATTTAGAAAGAGCTATACCCATCTTTTCCTGACCAGCTTTTGTTTTTGGTTCAACTGCAACTGAAATAACTGGTTCAGGGAATACCATAGACTCTAATATTACTGGATGTTGATCATCACAAAGAGTATCTCCAGTTGTAGTAATCTTTAATCCTACAGCTGCTGCTATATCACCAGAATAAACTTTATCTATTTCTTGACGGTGATTTGCATGCATTTGTAAAATACGGCCAACTCTTTCTTTTTTATTCTTTGTAGAGTTTAAAACATAAGAGCCAGAATTCATTGTTCCTGAATATACTCTAAAATAAGCCAACTTTCCTACATAAGGGTCACTCATGATCTTAAATGCCAATGCAGAAAATGGCTCATCGTCAGAAGAATGTCTTTCAACTTCTTCTCCGGTTCCAGGAATTATTCCTTTAATAGATGCTATATCTGTTGGTGCAGGAAGATAGTCTAATACTGCATCAAGCAATCTTTGAACACCTTTATTCTTGTATGCAGAACCACATAAAACAGGAATTATTTGTACGTTTATAGTTGCTGCTCTAAGAGCTTTTTTCAATTGCTCTACAGTTAATTCTTCACCTTCTAGATAAAGCATCATTAATTCTTCATCTGTTTCAGCAATTGCTTCAATCATTGCCATTCTATATTCTTCTGCTTGTTCCTTCATTTCTTCAGGAATATCTTCTACTTGTATGTCGTTACCTAAATCGTCTTTATAAATATATGCTTTCATCTCCATCAAATCAATGATGCCTCGAAAGTCATCTTCTTTACCAATTGGTAATTGGATTGGAACAGGGTTAGCGTTAAGTCTTTCTTTTATCATGTCTACTACATTGTAAAAGTTAGCCCCCATTATATCCATTTTATTAACAAATGCCATACGGGGTACATTGTATTTGTCTGCTTGACGCCATACTGTTTCAGATTGAGGTTCTACTCCACCCTTTGCACAGAACACTCCTATCGCACTATCTAATACACGAAGTGAACGTTCTACTTCTACAGTAAAGTCAACATGCCCTGGTGTGTCTATTACATTAATACGATAATCTTTCCAATGGCAAGTTGTTGCTGCGGATGTAATAGTAATTCCTCTTTCTTGTTCTTGTTCCATCCAGTCCATAGTCGCAGACCCTTCATGGGTTTCACCTATTTTGTGTGTGCGACCAGTATAAAATAAAATTCTCTCTGATAACGTTGTTTTCCCCGCATCAATATGGGCCATTATACCAATATTTCTGGTCCTCTCGAGGGGAAATTCTCTTTCTGCCAAAGTTACTCCTCCTTTGGTGTTTCCACTAATCTATTTAATCTGTTTTAACTACTCTGGTAGTTTCTGCGTTTTTTTAACTTTTATGCACTTAGCAGATGGGACAACACCCATTGATATATTTTAGTATTACCATCTGTAATGTGCAAATGCCTTGTTGGCTTCTGCCATTTTGTGTGTATCTTCTTTTTTCTTTACAGCTCCGCCAGTGTTATTGATAGCATCTAATATTTCGCCTGCTAAACGTTCCATCATTGTCTTTTCCCCTCGTTGTCTTGCGTATAAAACTAACCAGCGTAAGCCTAAAGTTTGTCTTCTTTCAGGTCTTACTTCAACAGGTACTTGATAAGTTGCTCCTCCCACACGGCGAGCTTTTACTTCTAAAACAGGCATTATATTATTCAATGCTTCTTCAAATGCTTCTAGTGCATCTTTGCCAGTTTTTTCAGCAATTCTATTAAATGCATCATATACTATTTTTTGGGCAATACCCCTTTTTCCATCTAACATAACATTGTTGATTAATTTTGTAACAACCTTGCTATTATATAATGGATCGGGTAATACCTCTCTTTTAGGTACATGTCCTTTACGTGGCACGGTTCTTCCCTCCTTAACAATACAAATTATATCATCGGTACTCACACATTATCTATGTGTGTACGTGCACCAGTTCCGCTACATCTATATTAAACTGCATAAAGCAGGACTATATCTGTATCCGCCTGGGCACTAAATCTTAAACTATTATTTCTTAGGTCTTTTTACCCCATATTTAGAGCGAGCTTGTTTTCTGTCAGCAACCCCCGCAGTATCTAATGTACCACGAATAATATGGTATCTAGTACCAGGAAGGTCTTTTACTCTTCCACCTCTAATAAGAACCACGCTGTGCTCTTGAAGGTTATGTCCTTCTCCTGGAATATATGCTGTTACTTCTATTCCATTAGTAAGACGAACCCTTGCAATTTTTCTAAGAGCTGAGTTAGGTTTCTTAGGTGTAGCTGTTTTAACAGCTGTACAAACCCCTCTTTTTTGAGGTGATGAAATATTAGTTGACTTCTTCTTTAAGGAGTTAAATCCTTTCTGAAGTGCCGGTGACGCTGATTTTTGCTTGATTGTCTTTCTTCCTTTGCGCACTAACTGGTTAAATGTGGGCATCCTTTACACCTCCTTGCTACTTAATTACTGCTGCAGTTGCAGTTTCTACTTCAACATTGCATGCTTCACCCAGTTGTCTCATGTTTTCAACCATAACAAGTTCTATGCCTTGTTCTTTTGCCATTTCTAAAATTCTGCGGACAACTCTGTCTTCTGCATTATGAGCAACATAAACAATTTCTGCTTGTTTTCTTTCTAACAATTTGTTTACTTGCTTTGCTCCTACCACTATGTGTCGTGTTTTTAATCTTTTCACATAAATCCCCCTTTAAGGTTCATTTTTATGCTTATATCTAAATATAATACATAACACACACTGATGAATTTTATCACTTAGACATAGAAATGTCAAGATTTTATTTAGGGGCATTATTGAAAATATGCCCCTAAATAAAATTTTTATTCTGCTGTAGTGACATCAATTTTTCTATATCTATGCATTCCTGTTCCAGCAGGTATAAGCTTTCCAATAATTACATTTTCCTTCAGACCAATCAAAGGATCTTTCTTACCTTTTATAGCTGCATCAGTTAATACTCTGGTTGTTTCTTGGAATGAAGCAGCCGATAAGAAGGAATCTGTAGCAAGGGAAGCTTTTGTAATACCTAGGAGTACTTCTTTTCCTTCTGCTTCTTTTAATCCTTGCTCTCTCATAAGTTTATTAGTTTCTTCATATTCTATTCTGTCTACTAAGCTTCCAGGAAGGAAATCTGTATCTCCGTTTTCGTCGATCTTAACCTTCTTAAGCATTTGACGTACTATTACTTCAATGTGCTTATCATTAATATCAACACCCTGTAGACGGTATACCCTTTGAACTTCTTGAAGCATGTAATCTTGTACTCCTCTTAATCCCTTAATCTTTAAGATATCATGAGGATTAACGCTTCCTTCTGTCAATTCATCTCCAGCTTCCACCATACTTCCGTCTTCTACCTTTATCCTTGAGCCATAAGGTACAAGATAAGATTTAGATTCTCCTGCTTCGTCATTAGTTATGATAATTTCTCGTTTTTTCTTTGTATCATTTATCTTAACTGTACCAGCAAATTCTGCAATTATAGCAAGTCCTTTTGGTTTTCTTGCTTCAAATAATTCTTCTACACGTGGAAGACCTTGGGTAATGTCATCTCCAGCTATTCCTCCTGTATGGAATGTACGCATAGTAAGCTGTGTTCCTGGCTCTCCAATAGATTGGGCAGCAATAATTCCTACGGATTCCCCTACCCTAACAAGTCGTCCAGATGCCATGTTTGCACCATAACATTTAGAACATACTCCTATTTTTGAGCGGCAGGTTAATACTGTTCTAATATGAACTTTTTTAACTCCTGCTTTTTCAATAGCTTCAGCCTGATCTGGAGAAATCATTGTATTTGCATTAGCCAAAATTTCTCCCGTTTCTGGATGAGTAACATCTTCTATTACCCATCTGCCTCGTATTCTATCTTGTAAGGATTCAATTACTTCATTGCCATCCTTAAAGGCTTTAACCCACATTCCTGGTACTTCTTCGCCTTCTTTTGAACAATCTACTTCACGAATAATTAAATCTTGTGCTACGTCAACAAGACGTCTTGTAAGATACCCTGAGTCAGCTGTACGTAAAGCAGTATCAGCAAGACCTTTTCTAGCACCGTTAGCAGAAATAAAATACTCAAGAACTGTTAAGCCTTCACGGAAATTTGCTTTAATAGGTAATTCAATAATTTTACCTGTAGCACTAGCCATAAGTCCTCTCATACCAGCTAACTGTTTAATCTGATTGATAGAACCCCTTGCTCCAGAATGTGCCATCATATAAATGTTATTATACTTACCTAAGTTTTCAAGGAGCACGTCCGTAATTTTATCATTTGCCTTGTTCCAAGCTTCAATAACTTTTGAATGTCTTTCTTCGTCTGTCATTAATCCACGTCTAAATAACTTGGTAACTTCATCTACTGTACCTTCAGCTTCTTTCAAAATAGTTTGTTTTTCCTTTGGTATTTCCATATCAGATACAGATACTGTAATTGCACCAATAGTAGAATATTTAAAGCCTAATTCTTTAATTTTATCTAATACTATAGCTGTATTTGTAGCTCCATATTTATTAATACATCTATTAATAATTTTACCTAATGCCTTTTTATCTACTAAAAAGTCTACTTCATACTTAAATAAGTTTTCCTCTTTAGTCCTGTCTACAAAGCCTATATCTTGTGGAACTGCTTCATTAAATATAATACGGCCTACTGTTGTATCTACAATAGCTGATTTCATTTCTCCATCTACTTCTATGGTTCTGCGTACCTTTATTTTTGCATGTAGACTAATATTGTTGTTGTAGTAAGCTAATATAGCTTCATTTTCATCTTTATATATACTTCCTTCTCCCTTTTCACCATCTTTTTCAAGAGTCAAGTAATAAGTTCCTAAAACCATGTCTTGAGATGGCACTGTAACTGGTCCCCCATCAGAGGGCTTTAATAAGTTGTTTGGAGAAAGCAGTAAAAATCTACACTCTGCTTGTGCTTCAACAGAAAGTGGAACGTGAACTGCCATCTGGTCTCCGTCAAAGTCCGCATTATATGCAGTACATACTAGAGGATGGAGCTTAATTGCACGACCTTCCACTAACACTGGTTCAAAAGCTTGTATTCCCAAACGGTGTAATGTAGGTGCACGATTTAACATAACAGGATGTTCTTTAATAACTTCTTCTAATACATCCCATACTTCTGGTTGAAGTCTTTCAACCATTCGTTTGGCAGATTTTATATTATGAGCCAATCCATCTTCTACAAGCTTTTTCATAACGAAAGGCTTAAAAAGTTCAATTGCCATTTCTTTTGGAAGTCCACACTGATAAATCTTTAAGCTTGGGCCTACAACAATAACTGAACGACCTGAATAGTCAACTCTTTTCCCAAGTAGGTTTTGTCTAAAGCGACCTTGCTTACCTTTTAACATATCGGAGAGAGATTTTAAAGCCCTATTACCAGGTCCTGTTACAGGACGGCCTCTTCTACCATTATCAATAAGAGCGTCTACTGCTTCTTGGAGCATTCGCTTTTCATTACGAACAATTATATTGGGTGCTCCTAAATCCAATAGTCTTTTTAAGCGGTTATTTCTATTAATTACCCTTCTGTATAAATCATTTAAATCTGATGTAGCAAAACGTCCCCCGTCTAATTGAATCATTGGACGTAAATCTGGAGGTAATACAGGGATAACATCAAGAATCATCCACTCGGGTCTGTTTTTAGACTTTCTAAAGGCTTCTATAACTTCTAGTCTTTTAATAATTCTAACCCTTTTTTGTCCTGTAGTTTCTTTTAGAGCTTTTTTTAGTTCTTTGGATTCTTTTTCTAAATCAATTGCCTGTAATAATTCTTTAATAGCTTCCGCACCCATTCCAGCACGAAATGCATTTCCATACTTATCATATGCATCCCTATATTCTTTTTCAGTTAAAAGTTGTTTGTATTGTAAGCCAGTATCCCCTGGTTCTAATACAATATATGATGCAAAATATAATACTTTTTCTAAAGCTCTTGGGGACATGTCAAGAATAAGCCCCATACGGCTCGGTATACCTTTAAAGTACCATATGTGTGATACCGGAGCCGCAAGCTCAATATGACCCATTCTTTCTCTTCTAACTTTTGATTTTGTTACTTCAACACCACAACGGTCACATACTACGCCTTTATAACGAATGCGCTTGTACTTACCGCAATGACATTCCCAGTCTTTACTCGGACCAAAGATTCTTTCACAAAACAAACCGTCTCTTTCAGGTTTTAAAGTACGATAGTTAATTGTCTCTGGTTTCTTTACTTCGCCTCTAGACCATTCTCTAATCTTATCAGGAGAAGCCAAAGAAATCTTTAATGCATCAAAGAAAACGGGTTGATCCATATTTACTATAGGCATGGGATTTCTCTCCTTTCCTATTCCGTTTCAAATTCAACATCATCATCACCATCAAATAAACCTAGAACATCGTCGATTTCGCCCTCTTCTTCAGATGTTTCAAAGAAGCTTTCATCTATATCGTCATCATCTTCTTCTTCAATATTTTCTTCGTCTTCTGTTATATTACTGCTTTTTCCACTATAGCCAACTGAATAATCTTGTCCGTCTTCGGTTCCTTCTATATTAACAGTTAGCTCATCTACATCATCAATAGACTCTTTAATTTCTAACTCTGTTTCATCTTCTAATAATACTTTTACATCTAAACAAAGAGACTGTAATTCTTTTAAGAGTACCTTAAAGGATTCTGGAACTCCTGGTTCGGGGATATTTTCTCCTTTTACGATAGCCTCATATGTTTTAACACGACCTACAACGTCGTCAGATTTAATAGTTAGTATTTCTTGTAATGTATACGCTGCACCATATGCCTCAAGAGCCCAAACTTCCATTTCACCAAATCTTTGTCCACCAAATTGTGCCTTTCCACCTAAAGGCTGTTGAGTAATGGTTGCATAAGGTCCTGTTGAACGTGCATGAATCTTATCATCAACTAAGTGAGCTAGTTTTAGATAATGCATATACCCTACCGTAACAGGATTATCAAAATATTCTCCTGTGCGTCCATCTCTTAAAGGAATCTTACCTGTTCTATTTATGGGTACTCCCTTCCATTCTACACGCTGTTCTAAATTTTCTTCTAAGTGGTTTACTGCCTCTGGATGAAGAACGTCAGCCCACTTTTCTTTAAAATCATCCCATGACATATTAACGTAGTCATCTGCTAAATCAAGAGTATCCATAATATCTATTTCATTGGCCCCGTCAAATACTGGTGTAGCTATTTTCCAACCTAAGATTTTAGCAGCTAAACCTAAGTGAACTTCTAATACCTGACCAATATTCATACGTGAGGGCACTCCAAGAGGATTTAGTACAATATCTAAGGGACGACCGTTTGGTAAATAAGGCATATCTTCTACAGGTAAAATTCTAGAAATTACACCCTTATTTCCATGACGACCTGCCATTTTATCTCCAACAGAAATCTTTCTCTTTTGAGCAATATAACATCTAACTAGTTGATTAACTCCTGGAGACAGTTCATCCCCATTTTCTCTTGTAAATATTTTTACATCTACAATAATTCCTGATTCCCCATGTGGAACACGAAGAGAGGTATCCCTTACTTCTCTTGCCTTTTCTCCAAAGATTGCTCTAAGAAGCCTTTCTTCTGCAGTTAATTCTGTTTCTCCTTTAGGTGTTACTTTACCAACTAATATATCACCAGAACGAACTTCAGCCCCAATTCGGATTATGCCTCTTTCATCTAAATCTTTTAGAGCATCTTCTCCCACATTTGGAATATCTCTTGTAATTTCTTCTGGTCCTAATTTTGTATCCCTTGCCTCTACTTCATATTCTTCTATATGAATAGAAGTATAAATATCTTCTTGAACTAATCTTTCACTTAGCAAAACAGCATCTTCATAGTTATAACCTTCCCAAGTCATAAATCCAACCAATACATTTTTACCTAATGCAATTTCACCATTTTCTGTAGAAGGTCCATCTGCTATTATTTCTCCATCTTCTACTCTTTGACCTTTATCAACTATAGCTCTTTGGTTAATACAAGTTCCTTGGTTGCTTCTTAAGAACTTTTGTAGTTTATAAGTATGACGTTCTCCTTCGTCTGTTCTAATAACAATTTCAGTTGCAGAAACTCTTTCAACAATACCAGCTTTTTTTGCTATTACAGTAACTCCAGAGTCTCTTGCAGCTCTGTGCTCCATTCCAGTACCAATTATCGGAGATTCCGTAATTAATAAAGGAACTGCTTGACGCTGCATGTTAGATCCCATAAGAGCACGGTTAGCATCGTCATTTTCAAGGAATGGAATCATAGCTGTTGCTACAGAAACCAATTGTTTTGGAGACACATCCATTAAGTCTATTTTACTTGGGTCAACTTCGATAATTTCTCTTCTATGTCTACCTGTAATTTTCTTATTAATAAATGTTCCATCTTCAGCAAGAGGCTGGTTTGCTTCAGCAATAGTATAGTTTTCTTCTTCGTCTGCAGTTAAATAAATAACTTGATCTGTTACAATAGGAGTTCCCTTTGTATGATCAACAACACGATAAGGTGCCTCAATAAAGCCATACTCGTTAATTCTAGCATAGGTTGCTAAAGAGTTGATAAGTCCAATGTTAGGACCTTCAGGAGTTTCAATTGGACACATTCTTCCATAGTGCGAATAATGAACATCACGCACTTCAAAGCCTGCTCTTTCTCTTGAAAGACCTCCTGGCCCTAAAGCAGACAATCTTCTCTTATGAGTTAATTCAGCTAATGGATTTGTCTGATCCATAAATTGTGATAACTGAGAACTTCCAAAAAATTCCTTGATAGCGGCGGAAACCGGCCTAATATTAATAAGAGCTTGAGGAGTTACCACTTCTAAATCTTGAATGGTCATTCTTTCTCTAATAACTCTTTCCATTCTAGCCAAACCAATGCGGAATTGATTTTGGAATAATTCACCGACAGCACGGATTCTTCTATTTCCAAGATGATCTATGTCATCTACATGCCCTACCCCGTATTCTAGATTAATAGCATAATTTATTGATGCCATAATATCTTCAAGAGTAATATGCTTTGGAATTAATCTTTGGATATTGTCTTTAATTGCTTCTTTTAATTCCTCTTCATCTTCATATTGCTCCATTAATTCTTTTAGTACAGGGTAATATACTCTTTCCTTAATACCTAATTCCTCAGCATTAACATCTAAATGCTTCTCAATATTTACGGTTAAATTACTAAGAACTTTAACTGGTCCTTCATGATGAGGAACTATTATTGAAACAGATTCTATTCCTATATCTTGAATAGCATCGGCTAACTCAGGAGTAATTCTTACGCCGGCCTCTGCTATAACTTCTCCTGTAGTCTTATCAATTACATCTTCTGCTAATACAAAGTTTCTAATTCTGTTTCTAAATGATAATTTTTTATTAAATTTATAACGACCAACTCTTGCCAAATCATATCTTTTGGGGTCAAAAAACATGTTGTTAAGCAAAGATTTGGCACTATCTACCGTAGGTGGCTCTCCTGGGCGGATTCTTTTATATATTTCAATTAATCCTTCTTCATGGGATTTAGTATTATCTTTTTCAATCGAAGCTAATATTTTAGGGTCTTCGCCAAATAATTCTTTTATTCTTTCATCTGTTCCAATTTCAAAAGCACGAATTAAAACAGTAATTGGAACCTTTCTTGTACGATCTACTCTTACATAAAAAACATCATTAGAGTCTGTTTCGTACTCAAGCCAAGCACCTCTATTAGGAATAACTGTTGCAGTAAATAGTTTTTTTCCTACTTTATCATATTCAATGTCATAATAAATACCTGGTGACCTAACAAGTTGGCTTACGATTACTCTTTCCGCTCCATTAATAATAAAGGTTCCTGTTTCAGTCATAATAGGGAAATCACCCATAAAAATTTCCTGTTCCTTTATTTCTTCAGTTTCTTTATTATACAAACGGACTTTTGCCTTAAGAGCTGTTGCGTATGTAGCGTCTCTTTCCTTACACTCTTCAATTGAATACTTGGGGTTTTTGTCTAAAGAAAAGTCAATAAATTCAAGCATTAAGTTACCACTGTAATCAGTGATAGGGGAGATGTCTTGAAAAACTTCTTTTAACCCTTCTTCCAAGAACCACTTATAAGAGTTTTTTTGCACTTCAATTAAGTTTGGCATCTCCAGAACTTCTTCCATCCTGGCATAGCTCATGCGAACTCCTTTCCCGGCAGGAACGGGATGAATTCTATTTTTCTTCATGTATACTCTCACCCCTTGAAATATTTATACTTCTAAATGCATTTTTGCATTTTATTACCACGACAATAGTAATTAATAATAAAATTCTTAATCTATATTGTCAATTCTATGTGAATATGTTATAATAAACTAGATTATAATCTCAAAATATACACATTGACGCATTTTAAAATCTTAGCACAATTAAATTGACCTGTCAAGGTCATTTTGTCTTGTGAAAAAATAAAATCTCCAAACGGAGATTTTATTTTTTCATTTGTATTTTTATAGCTTATTATTTTAATGTAATTTTTGCTCCAACTTCTTCTAATTTTGCTTTTATTTCTTCTGCTTCTTCTTTTGATACAGCTTCTTTGATTACTTTTGGAGCAGCTTCTACTAAATCTTTAGCTTCTTTTAATCCTAATCCTGCTAAATCTTTTACAACTTTAATTACCTTAATCTTTTCAGAACCTACTTCAGTTAATTCAACATCAAATTCAGATTTTTCTTCAGCAGCTGCACCGCCTGCTGCAGCTCCGCCTGCTGCTACCATAACTCCTGCCGCAGCGGATACACCATATTTTTCTTCACATTTTTCTACTAATTCATTTAATTCTAAAACTGTAAGTTCATCAATAGCATCTAAAATTTCTTGAACTGTTAATTTTGCCATTTAAAACACCTCCGAAAATTATTAATAATTTTATTCTGTTACAACTTCTGAACCTTCTGCTTTTTTATCTGCAATTGCTTTTACTACACGAGCAAAGGATGCAATTGGAGAATTAAAGCTTCCAAGTAATTTGGAAAGTAATTCGTCTTTTGGTGGGATTTTTGCCACTTTTGTAATCCCTTCTGTATCGTAAAACTTGCCTTCTACAATGCCAGCTTTAAATTCAAGAGCTTTATACTTTGAAGCAATTTTTTCTATTATTCTAGGACCATTTGTAGGGTCATCATAACTAAATGCTACTGCACTAGGTCCTTCTAAATAGTCTTTAAGTGGTTCAAAGTCTGTATCTTCAACTGCGAAATTCATCATAGTGTTTTTATAAACTTTGTATTCAACGCCTGCTTCACGAAAATTTCTTCTAAGCTCAGTATCTTGCTCGACTGTTAATCCTCTATAATCTACTAAAACAACTGATGCGGCATTGCTTAATTTTTCCTTAATTTCATTGACTATTTCCTGCTTTTTTTCAATTTTCGCCACTTACTTCCACCTCCTTAAGGATTTATAAAAACTAAAAACCTCTTTGCCCGCAGACAAAGAGGTATAAATTATCATATCATTAAAATAATTAAAACCTCGGTAGGTAGAATATCGTTATGCCAAAGGCACCTACTGTCTACGGTTGCAATCTTTAGTTTTGGTTGTTAACAAACATCATAATTATATATATTATTGTTTTGCTTGTCAATATATTTTTAATAAGTCTCAATTGTAAGTTTTAGGAACCTATGCATCAACTTTTAAAGGATTAATTTTGACTCCTGGTCCCATAGTGGAAGATACGGAAATACTTCTTAAGTATTGACCTTTTGCTGCTGCTGGTTTAGCTTTTATAATAGCACCCATAAGCGTTTGGAAGTTGTCGAGTAACTTTTCTGTACCAAAAGATACTTTACCAATTGGCACGTGAATAATATTTGTTTTATCTAAACGATATTCTATTTTACCAGCTTTAATATCAGTAACAGCTTTAGCCACATCCATAGTAACTGTTCCTGCCTTTGGATTAGGCATTAAACCTTTTGGCCCTAAAATACGTCCAATACGTCCAACAACAGCCATCATATCAGGTGTAGCAACTACTACATCAAAATCGAGCCAGCCTTCGTTTTGAATTTTGGGAACAAGTTCTTCTCCACCAACAAAATCTGCTCCTGCTTCTTCCGCTTCTTTTAGCTTGTCTCCTTTTGCAAAAACAAGAACTCTTACAGTTTTACCTGTACCATGGGGAAGAACTACCGCACCTCTTACTTGTTGGTCGGCATGTCTTGAGTCAACACCTAATCTAACGTGTGCTTCTACTGTTTCATCAAATTTAGCAGTAGCAATTTTTTGAATTAAATCAAAGGCTTCTTTTGGTTCGTATTGTACAGTACGATCAACAAGCTTTGCAGCTTCAATATATTTTTTTCCTCTTTTCATTTCATTACCTCCTTGTGGTATTATCGGGGACAGATACCCTCCCACTTCAAATCAATAATTTCATATAACAAATTAATCTTGAACAACTATTCCCATACTTCTTGCTGTTCCTTCAATCATCTTTATAGCAGATTCTATTGTTCCTGCATTTAAGTCAGGCATTTTTAATTCTGCAATTTTTTGAACTTCTTCTCTTGAAATTGTTGCAACTTTGTCCTTGTTTGGTACTCCGGAACCGGATTCAATTTTGCATGCTTTTTTAAGTAAAACTGCTGCCGGAGGAGTTTTTGTAATAAATGAAAAACTTCTGTCTTGATAAACAGTTATAACAACAGGGATAAGGTATCCTGCTTGTTTTGCAGTTTTTTCATTAAATTCTTTACAAAAACCCATAATGTTTACACCATGTTGTCCTAATGCAGGTCCAACTGGTGGTGCTGGTGTTGCCTTTCCTGCAGGAATCTGCAATTTAATCATTCCAATTACTTTTTTCGCCATTAAAGCGCACCTCCTAATAATGTGGTATTTGCGGGGATTTCCCTCCCACTGGTCATGCTTTCGCATGCTCTTTTAAAATTATTAAATTTTTTGAATCTGAGTAAAATCAAGCTCAACCGGTGTTTCCCGGCCAAACATAGACAACCTTACAATTACTGTTCTCTTATTATCATGGATTTGATTTATTACACCAACAGAGTTTTCAAAAGGTCCTGTTATTACTTTTACAGTATCTCCAACTTCAAAATCGATTTTTGCCTGAGGAAGTTCGATTCCCATGCCCCTAATCTCTTCATCCGTAAGAGGAACAGGTTTTGATCCAGGTCCTACAAATCCGGTTACTCCTCTAGTGTTTCTAACAACATACCAGGTATCATCAGTCATATGCATTTTTACCAAAACATAACCTGGAAATATTTTTCTTTGAACTGTCTTTTTCTTACCGTTTTTTATTTCAACAGTATCTTGAAGAGGAACAACTACTTCACAAATCAATTCTTGCATATTTCTGTTTTCAATAACCTTTTCAATATTAGCTTTAACTTTATTTTCATATCCGGAATAGGTATGGACCACATACCATTTTGCATCTTCAGACATTATATCATCCTCTTAACCAAATATTTCCATCAAAAGATCAAGCCCTCTGCTGTAAATAAAATCAATAACAAATACAATTCCTGCTGTAAATAAAGAAGTAACAATAACGGTCGCTGTTTGTTTAACTAAATCCTTTTTGTTGGGCCAAATAATTTTTTTAAACTCACCTTTAAATTGTAGAAATGATTCTTTCATATTTTCACTTCCCTTACAAGGACTTTAATATTTACTACTTTGTTTCTTTGTGCAAAGTATGTGTTCTACAAAATCTGCAGTACTTTTTAAGTTCCATCCTGTCAGGATGCTTTCTTTTATCTTTTGTTGTGTTATAATTTCTTTGCTTACAATCAGTACATGCTAATGTTATTTTTACTCTCACAACTTCCACCTCCACTTACTGCTAATTAAGTCCATAGATTTTTAGGCATAAAAAAAAGACCTTTCGCCACTTAACTACTATATCACGTAGTGGCTAATTAGTCAATATATTAAATAAATTATTTTTTTATAGCATATATCCTATGGTTTCTCTTTTTTTGTACTATATTTTTTATAAGATTCTATTACTTGCTTCCTATTTTTTAATAAGCCCTGTTTTTTACTTTTTGAATTCATATTTATTAATAACTCTTGTCTGTTTTTTTCTTCTTGAATTTTAATCTTAGTATCAATTTTTGAAATATCTCTTATTTCATCTTGTAAGTCTTTAATGATATCTTTATATATAGTTGGATTTTGTTTTATTATTGAAGAAATCTTATTATATATATTTAAAAAATGCTTATCAATCTCATTTACTTTTTCAATTAAACTATGTTTTTCCTTAACCATTCCATCAAAAAAATCCATATCATTTTCATCTGTATTTACTATTACATATTGATTTTCCGTAATAGTATATATCTGCTCAAGAATTTTTTTCTTCTTATCTAATAATTCAAGAAGAATTTTTAATTGAATCTTAGTTTCGTCTAAGCCCATAGCTACCACCTGCTAATAATATGCTATTTTTGTACTTTAGATAATTTCATAGCTTCCTTCCAGGTATCTCTTAATTCCTTAATAAGCCCATATACCTCTTCTAATATATCCTTATCTTTTTGTATGTTAGCTTCAACTAAGCGTCTGTATATGTAATCATATAATAATTCCAAGTTACTGCTAATTTCATATTTCTTATCCAAAGTAGCCTGGAATTCTTCAATAATATCTTCTACACGAACAATATAGTCATGAGCTTCTTTTATTTTATCTTCTTCAATT
>JAAYRK010000027.1 GCA_012518815.1 Candidatus Epulonipiscium sp.
CCAATTAAGTACACAGGAAATAAAATAAATGAATTTAAGTATACAACTTAATCGGTATTTTAAGGAAAGTTAAAAGTAACTTTCCTTAAAATATGTTTTATTATCAACAGTGTATTAAAACATAGCCTTAGATTAAAAAGTTAATAGAAGTTTTCTACAAATTAATTAGTGAGATTCTTTGGAATCTCACTTTTTTATTTCATTTATAATGGTAAGAAATAAATTATATTACTTAAAAAGAAGTTGAAATAAAGGATACTGCTGATAAAGATAAGAATATGAAACATAATTAGAAAAGAGAAATATTTATTTCTCATTATGATAAAAAGGGAGGCCCGTTACCGTAAAAAATACTTCTAAATCAAGATATAGATATGGCAGGGTGGTTCTAATTATCGGTAAGGGGCAATCAAAATTTGTTTTCCCTAAAAAATATATTTTAAAGTCCGGTACAAGTATTGTTATATCAAGTAGAGATAGTGTGGCTAGCTTGCAGTGGACTAAAATAAATGTTTGGAATAATCCTAAATCAGATTCTAAAAAGTATACTACAATAAGGGAAATCTAATATATAGATTTGATGACTAGGGGTGACATATGAAAGTAATTGTTGATAGATTTGAAGCAGAATATGCGGTTGTAGAGCTAGAGAACAAAAAGATGATTAGTATGCCTAAAGAACTAATACCAAAAGGCTCAAAAGAAGCTACGGTTATAACAACATCTATTGATTTAGCTGCAACAAAGAAAAGAAATAAGTTATTAAAAAGTTGGCTGATAATTTGTGGACTTAAGCAAATTATGATTAGTTATTAATTCCAAAGCAAAAATATTAGCTTCATTTTCCTGTATACCTTGAGGAAACAAGGAGTTTTCCCAGGCAAATATTGTATCGTTATTAAAATGAAGAAGGCTATGTCCAAGTATATGAGACAGGATTATTTCCTGATCTTCTTTTTTTAAATTGCAATTAATAATAATAAATTTACTATCAAATATTTTAACGTATAGACCTTTGGTTTTTTGTGAATAAGGCTTGTGTTTTACAATAATGCCTAGGTGATTAGCCAATTCAATGGGATTTGTTGTGTCATATTTTTGGATGAGATTCTTAACTATCTTATGTATTTTTTTCATTTGAATCATCTCCTGTGTATTTAAACAAATAACGACACACTAACACTTTTTTAGCATTGGCAATTTTATTTTGAGAGTTTAAAATCTAATCATCTCGTGTTCCCTTAGACATATCACCCATTTTATTATAGCATTAATAAACAAAAAATAAATACAAATTTCTGAAATTTATATTATTTTTTGGAAAAGAATTAAAAAAATGGTTGACAGTATACGAAAAGGAAACTATAATTTAAGTATACAGGCTAGAAACAAATAAAAATTGAAAGGAGAAGGAAAATGAAAGTTGAAGAAATGCTTATAAAAAGCTGTAATGCAGATAATTTACCTGAGCCTTACAATTTATATGCTGAACTTATAGGTGTAGATAAGCTATATATATTATCAAAAGAATTAGGAGGAACAGCAATTTATATTCCTAAAACACAGTATTTGTTAAAAGAAGTAATGGAAGCTCAACTTAAAAAAGAATTTGATGGTGGCAATTATAAAAAATTAGCACAAAAATATAATGTTTGTGAAAAGACCATAAGAAACTGGTTGAAAAATTAAAGAAACAGTTAGAAATAAAAATGTTACAGCTAAGAAAATTGTGATATAATAAAATAAAATAAAATGTAGAATAATCATTATTATGATTGTAGGTGTTTTTATGGGGGAATTTACAACTAAAACTAAAAAATACTTAAAGGCTTTTTTAAATATTATAAGTTTTGGTTTGTTTTCTAGGAAAAATCGTGATAAATCCTATGACTTATTTGGCTTTTCTGATGAAGCTAAAAAAGCTAATTCCCTTTGTGAAGAACTATTAGATACTGGGAAAAAGAAATTAATCTTACTTAAAGAACTCCAAGAATTAAGTAAAAGAGAAAGTGAATTAGAAAAGTTTAAGAAATTAACTGAAGAAGATATAAAAAGAATCCGTAAGCTTTTATTTGATCACAAAGCAATTGTTGATGAAAGGGAGGCTCTTAAAGGAAGATTAATAAGCAGAAATAGGATTCTTAGTACTATACAAAAGTACGAAGAAGATTTTCCTGATATTATTAAAGAAATAGAAGAAGCAGAAGATAAACAAAGAAGAGTTAAAATGGATATAGATTATTTAACAGGTGAAAAAGAAGCCCTCATTTATAGTAAAGAACAGTTAGAATTAGCTAAAGAATTTATAGATAGACTTTCAGTAGGAATTGTTATCGTATTTGGACTTGTAGCTCTTATTTTTACATATATTTTTATTGCGAAGGAATCTAATATATTTTTTCCTTTATCTATTACAGCTATCTGTGTAATGCTTGTGGGCACAATTACTTATTTTTTTAAAAGGAGAGTAGTTTTTGAAATTAATAAAAATGGATTGATGCAAGCAAAGGTTGTAAAACTTTTAAATGGTGCTAAAATACGTTATGTTTATTACACTAATTTTTTAGATTATGAATATAATAAGTATAATGTAGATAGTACTGAACAGTTACAAAGAAGCTGGGAATTATATATGAAAAACAAGCATCATGAAAAAAGATATAATAATATAAATATAAGAATGAATCAAATTGAAGAAGAAGTAATGGGGATTTTAAAAGACAGAGGAATTAACGTTAATTACTTTGAAGACATTAAACATTGGAGTAGAATAGAAGAAAGAAAGAATGTACTTGATAATATTCAAAAAGAAAAAAGTATTTTAGAATCAAAGCTTAATTATCTTGATCAGTACCAAGAGGAAATATGGGCACAGTTAGAAGAATTAAAGGAAAATGATGAAACAGAAGACAAAACTATTGAAAAAATCATAAATAGATACTTAGAAGAGGATAAGATAACAAATCCTTGACAAAAATTAAACTGTTTTATACAATTAAACAAATAAATTGTTATAAGCGATGAAGAAGAGGAGTATATGGTCATATCTCACAGAGAGGAAATCCTTTGGCTGGAAGATTTCTGAGCACTATGCCATAGAAGGTAGCTTCTGAGTTTTTGTATTGAAATACTAGTAGATACAAACGGCCTGACCCGTTATTGTCATAAAGTGTCTTTTTATATTATTTTCATAATATAAAAAGAAATTAAGGTGGTACCACGGAATCTCTTTCGTCCTTTATGGGTTGAAGGAGATTTTTTTATGATAATAAGTAAGTTTTTATAAATAAAAGAAAAAGAGGGAGGGAGTATTTAGTAATTAAGAGCGGTTTTGATATTTGTATTGAAAAATAATATGATAGATAAAAATTATTATAGAAAGGAAATAAGTATGAAGAAGAATTTAGAAAAAGTGTATGATCCTTCAGTTGTAGAAGATAGGTTGTATAAAAAATGGCTAGATAAAAAGTATTTTCATGCCGAAGTAGATTATTCAAAAAAGCCTTTTACTATAGTTATTCCTCCACCAAATATTACTGGCACCCTACATATGGGACATGCTCTTGATAATACCCTTCAAGATATTCTTATCCGTTGGAAAAGAATGCAGGGATATAATGCTCTTTGGATGCCAGGAACAGACCATGCAAGTATTGCTACAGAGGTTAAAATTGTTCAAAAAATGGCTGAAGAAGGTTTAACTAAGGAAGCAATAGGAAGAGAAGGCTTCTTAAAAAGAGCATGGAAGTGGAAAGAAGAATATGGCGGAACTATATTAAATCAGCTTCAAAAGCTTGGAAGTTCTTGTGATTGGGATAGAGAACGCTTTACTATGGATGAAGGGCTTTCAAGAGCAGTTTTAGAGGTGTTTATCCGCTTATATGAAAAAGGTTGGATTTATAGGGGGGCAAAGATTATTAACTGGTGTCCTGAATGTCAAACTACTATTTCAGATGCTGAAGTTGAACATGAAGAAAAATCAGGACACTTTTGGCATATACGTTATCCCTTAAAAGATGGTAGTGGCTATATTCAAATTGCCACAACTCGTCCAGAAACAATGCTTGGAGATACTGCTGTAGCCGTACATCCTGAGGATGAGAGGTATAAAGATTTAATAGGAAAAACAGTTATTCTTCCTTTAGTTAATAGAGAAATACCTATTATTGCTGATGAATATGTAGATAAGGAATTTGGAACTGGAGTGGTTAAGATTACTCCTGCTCATGACCCTAATGACTTTGAAGTAGGATTAAGGCATAAGCTACCACAGATTAATATTTTAAATGACGATGGCAGTTTAAATGAAGAAGCTGGCAAATATGCTGGTATGGACCGTTATGAGGCGAGAAAGCTAATTGTTAATGATTTAAAAGAGCAGGGCTTTTTGGTTCAAATTGAAGATCACCTTCACAATGTAGGACTCCATGACAGATGTAATACAGTTATAGAGCCTATGATAAAAATGCAGTGGTTTGTTAAAATGGAAGATTTGGCAAAGCCAGCTATAGAAGCATTAAAAAATGGAGATTTAAGATTTGTTCCAGAGCGTTTTGGTAAGGTTTATTTAAACTGGCTTGAAAATATCAGAGACTGGTGTATTTCAAGGCAATTATGGTGGGGACACAGAATTCCTGCATATTATTGTGATAACTGTGATCACGTTGAAATAAGCCGTGAAGCACCTAAGGCATGTTCTAAATGTGGAGGGACTTCCCTTAAACAAGATGAAGATACCCTAGATACTTGGTTTAGCTCTGCATTATGGCCTTTTTCAACCTTAGGATGGCCAGATAAAACAGAGGAATTAGACTATTTTTATCCTACAGATGTATTAGTAACAGGTTATGATATTATTTTCTTCTGGGTAGTACGTATGGTATTTTCAGGCTTGGAGCAAATGGGAGAGGTACCCTTTAAGGATGTTTTAATTCATGGCCTTGTAAGAGATTCTCAAGGACGTAAAATGAGTAAATCTTTAGGTAATGGAGTAGATCCTTTAGAAATCATTGAAAAGTATGGTGCTGATGCACTCCGCTTAACTTTAGTAACGGGTAATGCTCCTGGTAATGACATGCGTTTTTATTATGAAAGAGTAGAAGCCAGCAGAAACTTTGCTAATAAAATTTGGAATGCTGCAAGATTTATTTTAATGAATTTTGAAGATGAAGAAGAAGTTAATGTTGAACTTAATGATTTAGTTGCAGCGGATAGATGGATTTTATCTAAGCTTAATACTCTTGCTAAAGAAGTTACTGAAAACATGGATAAATATGAGCTAGGAGTAGCAGTTTCTAAATTATATGATTTCTTCTGGGAAGAATTTTGTGACTGGTATATAGAAATGGTAAAACCCCGCCTATATAATAAGGAGGATAAAACAAGAAAAGCAGCTTTATGGACACTTAAAACTGTATTGATTAATGCCTTAAAATTACTTCATCCTTATATGCCTTTTATAACAGAAGAAATATTTACTTTTATACAAGATGAAGAAGAGACCATTATGCTTTCAGTATGGCCAACATATAAAGAAGAATGGAATTTCTCTGCTGAGGAAAATGAAATTGAATTAATGAAACAAGCAATTAGAAACATTAGAAATTTAAGAGCCGAAATGAATGTTCCACCTTCCAAAAAGGCAAAGATTTATGTTGTTTCTAATGAATATAATGTGCGGGATATTTTCAATAGAGGAAAAACTTTCTTTAGTTCTTTGGCTTATGCAAGTGAGCTTGTAATCCGAGAAGATAAATCAGGAATCGATGACGATGCAGTTTCTACAGTTATACCAGGAGCTACTATTTTTATTCCTTTTGCAGATTTAGTTGATATAAGCAAAGAAATTGAAAGACTTGAAAATGAAAAGAAACATTTAGAACAAGAAATTGAAAGAGTTAATAAAAAGTTAAATAATAAAGGTTTTGTTGAGAAAGCTCCTCAAAAAGTTGTAGAAGAAGAAAGACAAAAAGGAATAAAGTATGAAACAATGTATAAACAGGTTAATGAAAGACTTGAAGCACTCTTATCTAGTAAAAAACAAGACTCTTAAGAGTCTTGTTTTTTATTTATATATGCGTATACTAATAATATAAAATAAACTAAATATTTAACTATGAAATTTTGCTTAATAATTATCTGAAAGTGGGAGATATAATTGAATTACAATGATGTAATTGACTATATTAATAAAATAGAAGTTCTTGGTTCGCAACCGGGACTTGCTAGAATAAATAAGCTTTTAGAGTATTTAGGGAATCCCGAAAAAGATTTAAAAGTAATTCATGTAGCAGGAACTAATGGCAAGGGTTCTATATGTTCAATGCTTCAGTTTATATTGATGAATGCTGGATACAAGGTAGGCATGTATACTTCTCCTCACTTGGAAAAATATAACGAGAGAATGAAAATTAATAATAAAGATATATCTGATAAAGATTTTGCTAATATTGGGGAAAAAGTAATTAAAGGAGCACAAAAATGTGTTAAAGATGGCATAGGTCATCCTACAGTTTTTGAGTGTATAACTGCTATGGCATTTTTATATTTTTATGAAAAGAAAGTAGATTTTCTTGTTTTAGAGGTTGGTTTGGGTGGAAGGCTTGATGCTACTAATGTTATTGAAAAGCCCTTAGTATCAGTTATTAGTTCTATTGGGATGGATCATCAGGATTTTTTAGGAGATAATATTGAATCAATTGCTTTTGAAAAAGGTGGAATTATAAAGAAAAATTCTACTACTGTATTGTATTTTCCAAATAGACTAGTGTATAATGTTATTAATGAAATTTGTCAAAAGATGAATTCAACTTTATATTATAATTCTAATATTAACATTAAGGATTTAAAATATAATTTAGAAAGAATGTTTTTTTCTATTGAAACGGACTTATATGCTTATAATGATTTAGAGCTTTCTTTAATAGGAGAACATCAAGTCTATAATGCAGCAACTGTTCTGACTGTGATAGAGCTTTTAAGAAGGCAAGGAATAACTATTTCAGAAGACAGTATTAGAAAAGGCCTAAAAGAATGTTATTGGCCAGGAAGACTTGAACTTATAAGTAGAGAGCCTCTATTTATTTTAGATGGCACTCATAATGAGGAAAGTGCACAAGCACTTTCTCAGTTTTTGAATAATAATTTAAAAGATAAAAATATTACTTTAATTATTGGAATTTTAAGAGATAAACCATATAAAAAAATATTAGAATTGATTTTACCTTTTGTAAAAAGAGTTATAGTTACAGAACCAGACAATTTACGAAAGCTTACTGCAGGTGAGCTAGCAAAGGAAATAAAAGCTTATCCTGTAGAAATTGTAATATGTCCTGATATAAAAGAAGCACTTTTACTTGCAGAAAAGTTGGTGCTTAAAGAAGATGTTATACTTTGTGCTGGCTCATTATATTTAATTGGAAAAATAAAATCTTATTTATCTAAAAGGAGTAGGTAATATGATTAACTTTGAAGAAGAATTAACTAAGTATAAGCCTTCTTTAGAGGTAGATAGTATAGAGGACGTTATACAGTCAAATGGAATAAAAGATATTATTGATATATTAACAAATGCCATTAAAAATTTCGAAGGAAAGCCAAATAATAAGGAGTAGATAACGTGATTTGCGTAGGATGTCAAAGAGAAATACAAGACAATCTAAAAGAATGTCCTTATTGTCAATTTGATATTGATTCATATAATAGAATAAAGAGTCTTTCTGCTAAGTTCTATAATAAAGGCTTAGAACAAGCAAATAACAGAGAGTTAAGCTATGCTATAGAGTCTCTTAGTAAGGCCGTAGGACTGGATAAAACTAATGTTGATGCTAGGAATCTTCTTGGTTTAGTATATTTTGAAATTGGAGAAGTAGGGCTTGCCTTAACTGAGTGGGTAATTAGTTCTAATTTCAAAAGAGAAGATAATCTTGCCCTAGAATACATAGATAAAATTCAAAAAAACACAGCACAATTAGAGGCTTATAATGATTCGATAAAGATGTTTAATCAGTCTTTAGAATATATTAAACAAAAAAGTGAAGATTTAGCGATTATTCAATTAAAAAAGGCTCTTCAAATAAATCCCAATTATGTTAATGCTCACTGTCTATTGGCAGCATGTTATATGAACGAAAAAGAAAATGATAAGGCCTTAAGTCATATAGAAAAGGCTTTACAAATAGATATTTCTAATTCTAATGCTATTAGATATTTTAAGATGTTAAAAGGTAATTTTTCGGCTTCTATATCAAGAACTATTGATAGAAGACCAGCAACAATTAACATAAAACGTAAAAGTATTTCAAAAGCTACAGGCACACAGAAGGGACAAATATTAGGATTTTTAGCAGGGGTAATTTGCTCTTTTGCTGTAATTTTTATTTTGATTATTCCTGATAAAACCAATGACCTTAATCAAAGAATAAATGAGTTGAATACAGAAAGACAAAAATTAGAAGAAAAAATTAACACTATGATTATGGAAAAAAATGAAGAAATTAATAACTTAAAAGAAGAAAATAAAAATTTGATTGAAACGAATACTCAACTTCAACAAAAGCAAGCAGCTATTGAACAAGGAGAAAAAATTAATCAAGCAAAGGAATTATATAATAACAGAAAGTATGACGAAGCTGCTTCTGTTTTATATTCTGTAGATGAAGGACTTATTTCCCAGGAAATCAAGGCTTCATATGAAGAGTTAAGAAATAAGGTTTTTCCACCAGCAGCAAAGATTCATTATGATAGGGGTAGGAGTTCTTATTCCAAAGGAGATTATGATAATTCAAGAGCTGAATTTGAAAAATCTCTGCTTTATGAACAAAATGCCAATTACTCAGATAATGCTTTATATTATATTGGAAGAATTTATGAACAAGAACAAGATTTACAAAAGGCAAAAGAATTATATAATCAAGTTATAGAGCGTTACAGCGGAACGGATGGAGCATCTAGTGCAAATAAACGTTTAAGAAATTTAGAATAAGATAATACCAAGAAATTGGTATTATTTTTTTTATTTTAAAGGATTTAACCATTTTATGGAGAATATATAAATTAGCTGGAAATTATTAAAAGCATTAAGATTATATAAATTTAAATATGCAAATAAAGAACTAAGATATGATGAAAGGTGAGTAGGATGAATGTTTCATATTTTGTTAAAAGAGAAAATTTAATAGTTAGAATTATAGGGGAAATTGATCACCATAGTTCTGAAATGATTAGAGAAAAAATAGAAAGAGAGTATGTCAGGCAGAATGTTAAAAATATTATTTTTGATTTTTCAGATATCAATTTTATGGATAGCTCTGGTATTGGTGTTATAATGGGAAGGTATAAAAGTGTACGAGAACGGGGAGGAAAACTAGGTGTATATAGTGTCAATCCTCAGATTGACAGGGTTTTTCAGCTCTCTGGTTTATATAAAAATAAAATTATTAATCCATATAGCAGCTTAGAAGAAGCAATATCAAATATCTAGTAGGGGGAATAGTAATGGAATATCAAAACTCAATGAAGATATCCTTTATGAGCAAGTCGCAAAATGAAGCTTTTGCCAGGGTAGCAGTGGCAGCTTTTGTTTCTCAGTTAGATCCTACAGTTGAGGAAATATCTGAAATAAAAACTGCTGTTTCGGAAGCTGTAACCAATGCAGTCATTCATGGATATGAAGATATGGAAGGAGAGATTTTTTTAAGCTGTACTATTAAAGATAATCTTGTTGAAATTACTATTTCAGATAAGGGTAAGGGAATTGAAGATGTTTCTAGAGCAAGAGAACCACTATATACTTCAAAGCCAGAACTTGAACGGTCTGGCATGGGTTTTACGGTGATGGAGGCATTTATGGATGAAGTTGAAGTTGAATCTGTTAAAGGAACTGGAACCACTGTAATAATGCGTAAAAGACTTACAAGCATATAATAGCCAAAAGAGGTGGGCAGATGGATAAAACTATAGAATTGATTAAGAAAGCACAAGCGGGGGATACAGCTGCCAGAGACAAAGTCGTTGAAGATAATATTGGTTTAGTTTGGAGTATAGTAAAACGTTTTAAAAACAGGGGTTATGAAATAGATGATTTGTTTCAAATAGGAAGTATAGGGCTTATTAAAAGTATAGATAAGTTTGATGTTAATTATGATGTGAAGTTTTCAACTTATGCTGTTCCTATGATTATGGGGGAAATTAAACGCTTTATGCGAGATGATGGAATGATTAAAGTGAGCCGTTCATTAAAAGAAATAGCTTCAAAAGCTAGACTTGCTAAGGAAAGATTAACAAAGATTTTGGAACGAGAACCTTCTATCCAAGAGTTAGCTGAGGAAATAGGGATTGAAGTAGAAGAATTAGCTATGGCATTAGAAGCAAGTAGTGATGTGGAGTCCCTTCAATCTGTTATTTTTGAAGGTGAGGGTACTAATCCTATTACTTTAATTGATAAAGTAGATTTAGATTTTAATCAAGAGACAAAAATGATTGATAAAATAGCTTTAAATCAAATAATAGAAAGGTTAAAACCAAAAGAAAAACAAATTATTTTAATGAGGTATTTTAAAGATAAGACTCAGACTGAGATTGCAGATATTATAGGTATTTCTCAAGTTCAAGTTTCAAGAATCGAAAAGAAAATATTACAGACAATGAGGGAAATGTTCGGATAAAGGACATTTTCTTTTTTTATAAAGTTGAAAAAACTAGTATAAAAAAAAAGATTAGAGGAAAGTTAATTTATAAATAGATTATTTAAAAGGATATTATATTGAAAGCTAGAAGGAGGGTAAGATGCTTAGTAGAAAATTTTTGGGAGGAGTTTTATTTGCAATTATAATACTTACAACTGTATTCCTTGCAATATGTTATTATATGTTTTTTGCAAATCAGAAGCAACCGTCCAGGGGACAATATGTACAAAACATTATAGATATTGACTACGGGGGTAAGGGATATGACTGTTTATATAAAGCCATATAAAAATACTACAATTTATAAAAAGAAGAAGATTGTGCTTTCAGACATTGCTGAAATTGCAGCATCAAATTTACAAGCATCCTTAGAGGATGTCTTGATTATGGAAATAAAAGAAGATAAAAAACAAAATTATCATATTTCAATTATAGATATTATTAATGCAATTAAGGAACAATATCCTGATATAGACATAGTTAATGTCGGAGAAAAAGACATTATGATAGAGTATATACCCAATAAAACAAAGGAAAATCCTGTTTTTACATTTTTGAAAGTATTAAGTGTATGTTTTGTTTTATTTGCTGGGGGAGGTATTGCAATTATGACCTTCCATACGGATTCAGCTCTTCCTGATGTCCTAATAAAGTTAAATGAAATTTTTACAGGGACTAAGACGGATAAGCCTTATTGGATTGAGATTCCTTACTCAATTGGCATAGCAGTTGGTATTATTGTTTTTTTCAATCATTTTACTTCTAAAAAAATAACTGATGACCCTACTCCTATAGAAGTAGAAATGGATTCTTATGGTGACAGTATCGAAAACTGTATCATTAATTCTTTAATTGAAAAAAAGAGAGGAAATCAATAATGTTTTGGGGTTACTTCTTAAGTGCCTTAGTAGGATTTTCAGGAGGCGTTGTTATTTCAGGAGGTGTTTTTGCTTTTATAGCAATCATTGGCATTATTCCAAGATTAATGGATAAAACAAAAACAACTAATTTTGTTTTGTTGTATGAAACGGTTATTATCACTGGAGGTATCCTTGGAACTATTACCATGGTATGGGATTTATCTTTTCCTATCGGCAAAATTGGTTTGGCTGTTATTGGTTTTTCTTTTGGGATATTTGTAGGTTGTTTAGCAGTATCTTTAGCGGAAATTCTAGACGTAATTCCAATTGTTGCAAGAAGATTATACATTAAAAAGGGCATACAGTTTTTAATTTTAAGTGTAGCTATTGGAAAAATGATAGGTTCTTTAATCTACTGGATTATCCCAGGATTCGCACAATATAAATGATGAAAGAGGTGTTAATATATGAGCCAAATTCAAGATATGAAAAAAGAATATTCTAAGATGGTAGAAGAGCTTTCTCCAAAGTCAAATTTATTAAGGGATAGTGCTAGGGCTTTTTGGGTAGGAGGGCTTATATGTGCCATCGGACAACTTATTACAAATATAATTAAAAGTTTTGGATATAATCATGACGAAGCAAGTATGCTGACGACCATTATTCTTGTGTTTTTAGGTATTATTTTGACAGGTCTTGATATATACGATTCACTTGGTAAATATGCAGGTGCAGGTACGGTTGTACCCATTACAGGCTTTGCAAATTCAATTGTTTCACCAGCAATTGAATATAAAAAAGAGGGTTATGTTTTTGGTGTTGGTGCAAAGATGTTTACTATAGCAGGGCCAGTCTTGGTTTATGGTACAATAGCGTCTGTTGCAGTAGGTATTGTTCATTATTTTTTTAAGTAAGGAGGATAATATGGCAAAGTATCTTGGAAGACAGACGATTAAGTTTGATTTACCGCCCAGTATTGTCTCCACAGCATCTACTGTAGGACCTAAAGAAGGAAAAGGACCTTTATCAAGTTATTTTGACGTTGTTTTACATGATCCTTTATGGGGAGAGGATAGCTGGGAAAAGGCAGAAAGTAAAATTGTTAAAAAAACTATTGAAAGAGTTATTCAAAAGGGAAATTTAACACCTGAAGATATCGATTATATTTTTGCAGGAGATTTACTTAATCAATTAACTGCAAGCACTTTTGGTATCAGAGGTTTAAGCATTCCCTTTTTTGGCCTTTTTGGTGCTTGTTCTACAATGGCTGAGGCAATTTCTCTTGGAGCCATGGCTATTGATGGAGGTTTTGCAAATTATATAGTTGCAGAAGCTTCTAGTCATTTTTGCAGTTCAGAAAAGCAGTTCAGGTTTCCCCTAGAATTAGGAACCCAACGTCCTCTTACAGCTTCATGGACAGTAACTGGAAGCGGAGCTGTTGTTCTTGGCAAATACGGACCGAGTCCCTATGTAAGCTATGTAACTTCAGGAAAAATCGTGGACTTAGGGGTCAAGGATCCTATGAATATGGGAGCAGCCATGGCTCCTGCAGCAGCTGATACAATTATTGCACATTTTGAAGATACTGGTTTTACACCAAATGACTATGACTTGATTATTACAGGAGATTTAGGAAGTATAGGTAAAGAGTTAACTTTACAACTTCTAAGAAAAAATAATTATGATATTGAAAACATATATACTGACTGTGGAATAGAAATTTTTGACCCTGTAAGCCAGGACACGCATGCTGGAGGGAGTGGTTGTGGATGCTGTGCTGTAACCTTAGCTGGTTATTTGTATAAAGAAATGAAAAATAACAAATGGAACAGGATATTGTTTGTTCCTACAGGAGCTCTTATGAGTCCTGGAAGTATCCAGCAAGGAGAATCTATTCCTGGTATTGCTCATGCTGTAGTAATAGAAAATAATTGGTCTTAATTTTGAAAATTTGATATAGGCTTATTGCAAGAGGAGGTCTTATATGGAATATATTAAAGCTTTTATTGTAGGAGGAGCTATTTGTGTTATTGGACAAATATTAATTGATAAGACAAAGCTTATGTCGGGACGGATTTTAGTATTATTTGTTGTTTTAGGAGCTGTGCTTCACGGAATTGGTTTATATGAACCTTTAGTAAATTTTGCAGGGGCAGGAGCTACAGTTCCTTTACCTGGATTTGGCTATTCCCTGGCAAAAGGAGCTATGGAAGAAGTTGATAAAATGGGACTTAAAGGAGCATTTACTGGAGGAATAAAATCGACTGCGGCAGGAATTACGGCTGCTATTGTATTTGCATATTTGGCGGCACTAATTTTTAACCCTAAAGCAAAAGACTAGTCTTTCAGTTTGACTGAAGGCTAGTCTTTTAATTATTTTATTATTAAGGCAAGGGAATATAAAAATCATCTACACTATCTGGAGTATAGTTAGTACTTGATGTCCTTGAACTATCTCTTGAGGATGAATCGTTATTACTATTATCTCTGTTTCTATTTTCCTGTGGTGGAGTAGGATTATCAGGTATACTTGGAGGTAATATTGGTATTATATTTCCTTCATCATCTGCTTCAGGAATTTGATATTCAGGGTAGAAGGGATCTGTTGGAAATACTGTATGAGGACCATGGACATCACAGTATTTTTCTTCTTCTCCTGAAGGAAGTTCATATTGAGCATCTGCTGGGACTGCACCACCATCTGCATCATAAGGTATAGGACGCTTTATAAATACTTTTTCTTTAACAACATCCTCTGGACAGTACTCGTTAGCAAGAAGTCCTGATATAGTACATACTTTTTTAATTGTATGAACGTCACAGTATTCTTTAGGTTGGGTTCCTTTGGCAAAATATTCGTATTGAACAGCAGAACCACCTGGGTCATGTTCACAAGTAGTAGTAGCAAGTTTTCCTGACTTAGTACATATTCTTGCCTGAACAATTCCGTCCGTAGATGGGAAATTCTTAACGGGTAAATCTGCATGAATATCTTCCATGATAGCTTTCCAAAGAAGTAAATGGTAACTCTTATCATAACGTAGCCTTTTTGGAGTATCATGTCCCATCCATATTCCTGCTACATAATAAGGAGTATATCCTGCAAAAATTAAGTCTTTATCATCTGAAGTTGTTCCAGTTTTTCCAGCTACAGGCATGTTTTTCATTCGAGCCAAACGCCCTGTACCTTTAGTGATTACATCTTCCATCATGTCTGTAAGAAGATAAGCTGTAGATTCTTTTAGTACTCTTCTTTGC
>JAAYRK010000028.1 GCA_012518815.1 Candidatus Epulonipiscium sp.
AGAATTTGTAGACCCTAACAATAAAAGAGAAGCTAAGGCAAATACTGATTATTATGTTTTAAAAACAACTAATATTCCTGCAGTTATAGTAGAATGTGGTTTTTTAACAAATCCCGAAGAAGAGGCAAATCTTAATAATGAAATCTATCAAGAAAAAGTAGCTTGGGCAATTTATGTAGCTATTGTAGAATATTTTAAAGAAATATAAAAATATTCTTTACAAAATATAAAAGTTTGAATATAATATAAAAAACAAAGTTATAAATCAATGAATGGGAATAGTACTTTTAGGATTTTGTTACAGCGAGTCGGCGGTTGGTGAAAGGTCCGATGCAAATGAATTTAAGGAATGGTCCCAGGAGATGCTAGGTGAAGTTTTTGAGTATCCGATGCCGGGTCCTCCCGTTACAGAGGTAAGATATCGAGTGTAAACTCCGTATCAGATTAATGATACTTTAATGTATTGGGTGGCTAAACAAGACATTTGTCCCAAAGGATAAATGTCTTTTTTGTTTACTAAATACATTAGACTCATTGGGTGGCATAGCGAAGATGGCCCTTCGTCCCAATTACGGGATGAAGGGCTTTTTTTAATAAAAATTTAAGGAGGGAAAATATGATTTTTAAACTTTATTCAAAAAAGCTAGAAGGGGATACCCAAACTCCCATAACAATATTTAATAAGTATGTAGGAAAAGAAAAAGGTTTTTTACTAGAAAGTAGAGATGATAAGAAAGGCAGATATTCTTTTATAGCCAAAAAGCCTTTTGCAGAGATACAAGGAAGAGATAGGGAAGTCACAATAATCGAAGGAGATAAGCTAACAAAAAGGCAAGGAAAGATTTTAGATTTGGTAAAGGAATACATGTCTAATTTTAAAGTACAGCCTACCGATATTATTCCTTTTATAGGAGGAGCAGTAGGAACTGTAGGTTATGATCTTATAAGGCAGTCTGAAAAGTTGCCTGAGCCTAACAAAGATCTTATAGGTGTACCAGATCTACATCTTATGATTACAAAAGAAATGATTGCATATGATCACCTTCATCAACAGATTTATCTTTTAGTTATAGAAGAAGAAAGTGAAGAAGGCGAAAAAAGAGCAAGAGAAAAAATGCTGCTTATGGAAGAAGAATTGAGTAAGGATAAGGAAATAGAGCCTATAAAAAACAACGTAAAATATAAAAAACTAACTAGTAATACCACAAAAGAGGAATATATCAACAAAATTAAAAAGTCTCAAGAGTATATGCAAAAAGGAGATATTTTTCAAATTATTATTTCAAAAAGGTGGACATTAGAAACAGATGAAGACGCCTTTATGCTTTATAGAAGACTAAGAAGATTAAATCCTTCTCCCTATCTTTATTATTTAAATTTTGGAGATTACCAAGTAGCAGGAAGTTCTCCTGAAATGTTGGTAGAGCTAAGAAAAGATAAAGTATATACCTGTCCTATAGGGGGAACTAAAAAAAGAGGGGTAAATCAAGAAGAAGATAAAATACTTACTGCTGAATTATTAGAAGATGAAAAAGAAAGAGCAGAACATATTATGTTGGTAGATTTAGCTAGAAATGATATGGCTAAGATAGCAAAGGTTGGTTCTGTTGAAGTAACAAGATTTATGGATATCCATTATTATTCTCATGTAATGCATATGGAATCTAAGGTAGAAGGAATAAAAACTGATAAAGATGATGCCTTTTCAGTATTAGAATCTTTTCTTCCTGCAGGGACCTTATCAGGAGTTCCAAAGCTTCGTGCGATAGAAATAATTGATGAATTAGAGGAAGAAAAGAGAGGGATTTATGGTGGTGCTGTAGGTTATATAGCTTTTGATGGAGAGATGGATATGGCTATTGCCATTAGGACTATGGTTATAAAAGAAGGTAAGGTATATATGCAAGCAGGTGCAGGAATTATAGCTGATTCAGATCCAGAAAAAGAAAATGAAGAAAGTGAAAACAAAGTTAAAGCTTTACTTAAAGCTGTAGAATAGGAGGTCAATATGGTTTTATTAATAGATAATTATGATTCTTTTACCTATAACTTATATCAATATATAGCAAGATATGAAAAAGATATAAAGGTGGTTAGGAATGATGAAATAACGATTAAAGAAACAGAAAAAATAAAGCCTTCTCATATTGTTATTTCATCTGGCCCTAAAAAACCAACAGATGCTGGTCAATCTATTGATATAATAAAACATTTTTATAAAGATATTCCTATACTTGGTATATCTCTTGGACATCAGTGTATAGGAGTTGCCTTTGGTGCAAAACTTAACTCTTCAAAAAAGATTTTTCATGGAAGGACTTCCATAATAATGCACAAGGGGACAAATGTTTTTGAAGGCATAAAAAACCCTATGAAGGTTGCAAGATATCATTCTTTAGTTTTGGATATGGATACTATTCCTGATTGCTTTGAAATTGCTGCGATTACAGAGGATAAAGAATTAATGGCTATTTATCACAAAGAATACCCTCTTGTGGGACTTCAATTTAATCCTGAATCAATATATACTCCTGAAGGTATGAAAATAATTGGAAATTTTTTAGGAAAGGAGCCGAATATATGTTAAAGAATGCTATTGAAAATCTTTTAGAAGGTAAACATTTATCAGAAAAAGAAATGATGGATGCTATGGAATTTATCATGGATGGAGAAGCTTCCCCAGTTTTAATAGGTAGTTTTTTAACAGCTCTTAGAATGAAAGGGGAAACAGCAGAGGAAATAACAGGGGGAGCTAAAGTAATGCTAAAAAAGGCAGAAAGAATAGCTCTAGAAAACTTATATACTTTAGATACTTGTGGGACTGGAGGAGATTGTTCTGGAACCTTTAATATTTCAACTGCTGTAGCCTTTATTGCAGCAGCTTCAGGAATTCATGTAGTTAAACATGGTAACCGCTCTGTCTCTAGTAGAAGTGGCAGTGCAGATGTTCTCGAAGCTTTAGGAGTAAATATATCTCTATTACCAAAACAAGTAGAAGAATGTGTTAAAGTACAAAATATAGGATTTTTATTTGCTCCTACCTTCCATAAAGCCATGAGACATGCAGCAGGCACAAGAAAAGAGCTAGGCTTTAGAACAATATTTAATATTTTAGGTCCTCTTACTAATCCTGCTAATGCAAAATCCCAAGTCTTAGGGGTATTTGATGAAAAATTAACGGAACCTTTAGCTAAAGTACTTGCTAACTTGGGAGTTGAACATGCCATGGTGGTTCATGGAATGGACGGCCTTGACGAAATTACTATAACCGGTGAAACAAAGGTCACAGAAGTAAAAAATGGTGATATTAATACCTATTATATTACTCCTGAAGAATTTGGAATAAAAAGAGCAACTAGAAATGATATTCTTGGAGGAGATGCAATAGAAAATGCTGAAATAATAAAAAATATCCTAATAGGTGAAAAAGGACCTAAAAGAGATATTGTCCTTTTAAACAGTGGGGCAGCTTTGTATGTAGGAAAGAAGGCAAAAAGTCTTCAAGAAGGAATTAATTATGCTAGGGAGCTAATTGACGGGGGATATGCTTTAGATAAACTTAATAATTATGTTGAATATACAAGGAGAATATCATGATATTAAATAAAATTGTAGAAAGAAAAAAAGAGGCTCTAGTGGAGCTTAAAAAGAATGTAAATATTGCTTACTTTGAAGAGTTAATAGATAAAAAGGATATTCCTCTGTCTTTTTATAAAGCTATGAAAAAGCCGAGGCTTTCTATAATTGGAGAGGTAAAAAAAGCTTCTCCTTCTAAGGGTATTATAAGAGAAGACTTTAATCCTGTTGATATAGCAAAGGAATATGAGTCTTCAGTGGATGCAATTTCTGTCTTAACTGAAGAAGAGTTTTTTTTAGGTTCTCCCAAATACCTTAAAGAAATACGTAAAGAAGTAAAATTACCTCTGCTTAGAAAAGATTTTATTATAGATCCTATTCAAATATATGAAGCAAGGGCACTAGGAGCCAGTGCATTGTTACTTATAGTAGCTATATTAGATGACAGTCAATTAAGGGAATTTATAAGCCTTGCTCATTCATTAAATATGGATGTACTTATTGAAGTTCATGATGAAGTTGAATTGGAACGAGCCCTAAATACTAATGCTGTGATAATAGGCATTAATAATAGAGATTTGAAAACTTTTAATGTTGATATTAATACAAGTATAAATTTAAGCAAAAATATACCTGAAGATAAATTAATCATAAGTGAAAGCGGCATTTTTAATAAAGAAGATATTAGTAAACTTAAAAAAGCCAATATTGATGGGGTTTTAGTTGGAGAAAGCTTTATGAAATCAGAAGATATAAATAAAAAGGCAAAGGAGTTTAGAGATGCTTACAATGCCTAAAATCAAAATTTGTGGTTTAAAAAGCCTTGACCAAATATTAATGATTAATAAATATGATGTTGACTACGTAGGATTTATTTTTGCAGAAAGCAAAAGAAAGATAACTCCTGATATGGCAAAAGAAATGAAAGAAAAGTTAAGAAAAGACATTAAAGCAGTGGGGGTATTTGTTGATAGTCCCATCGAAGAGGTAAACCAAATTACAAACTATTGCAATTTGGATGTTGTCCAACTTCATGGAAAAGAAACTGATATAGAATGTTCAAAAAGCATTGTGCCAGTATGGAAAGCACTTTCAGTTAAAGATAAAGAAGTGGTTGAACTTCTAGAGCAGTATAAGACCATAGAGGGTTTTGTCTTTGATAGTGGCAGTGGAGGCACGGGGAAGACATTTTCGTGGGATTTAATTAAAGGTATTTCAAATAAATATTTTACTATTTTGGCTGGAGGCCTAAATAGTGAAAATGTAATAAGAGGAATCAAAGAAGTAAGACCTCATATTGTTGATGTTAGCTCAGGAGTAGAGAGTAATGGAGAGAAAGATGAAGCCAAAATTAAAGAATTTATTAAGGCTATAAAATCATATCAGATTTTTAATAATAATTATCCACATCTATAGAATAGGTGTGGATAATTATTGTTAAATAAGTATTATATTGTGGATAAAATAAGGAGGATAAAAAATGATAAATAATTACTAATAGACAAATCATGTAATTTAATATATTATTTATACATTAGTATAAAAAAATTTATAAATTAATATAATAGCATAGGAACTAGAAAATATTATTTGCAATATATTAGTTAGCTATACTATAAATAATAATGATATTATTTTTAAAGTTTAAGAGGGGAAAATATGATATTATCAGGGAGAGAAATTAAAAAAAGATTAGGAAAAGAGATTATCATTGAACCTTTTATTGATAGTCAGCTCAATCCTAATAGTTATAATTTAAGATTGCACAATGAATTGCTTGTATATGAAGATTCTGTTTTAGATATGAAAAAAAGAAATAAAGCTAAAAAAATAGTTATACCTCCAGAAGGCCTAATGCTTGAGCCAGGAAAGCTTTATTTAGGAAGAACAATGGAATATACTAAAACAGACGGCGTTGTACCTATGTTAGAAGGAAGGTCCTCTATTGGCAGATTAGGCTTATTTATTCATGTTACGGCAGGTTTTGGAGATATAGGATTTAGTGGTTATTGGACATTAGAGATATTTTGTGTTCAACCAATAATAATCTATCCTAATATAGAAATCTGTCAGATATATTATCATAGTATTTTAGGAGAATATGATAAATATTCAAGTGGGAAGTATCAAGATAATACAGATATTCAACCAAGTTTGCTTTTTAAAGATTTTGAAAAAAAGGCGAATCTTAATTAAAACATTATATAGTTTGCCTGTCACACCAAATTATATTGAACCAAAAGGTAATATAATATTGGTGTTTTTATTTTAATATTTTAAATTTGAACAATATATGTCAACGATTCATGGTATTGGCTAACAGCTAGCTCTTTGTAACATTTTATCAAATTTGAACGTGTTATATGTATTGGACAGTGGTCATACTTTATACTCTTGCTTAAGTTAACTTATTAATATATGCTTTATATTAAAAATAATAATTTATAGAGGTGTAGCTATGAATAAAAAGACTATTTTTGGGGTAGATGAGTGGAAAATAGTTGAAACAAACTTGCATAAAGAAAACATGAGATTGGCTGAAAGTATTATGTCTTTAGGTAATGGCTACATGGGGATGAGAGGTAACTTCGAGGAAAAGTACAGCGGGGATATGCTAAGGGGAACTTATATTGGAGGCGTGTGGTATCCAGACCCTACCCGTGTTGGCTGGTGGAAAAATGGATATCCTAAATATTATGGAAAAGTTATTAATAGTACTAATTTTATTGGGATAGATGTCTTGCTGGAAGGGGAAGAGTTAGATTTGTTTAAAATTCCCCTTGTAGAGTATTACAGAGAGTTAGACATGAAAAATGGTATTCTTTATAGGCGTTTTATTATAGACCATAATGGTAAGAAAACTAAATTTGAAGTTAGACGGTTTTTAAGTATTGTCAAAAAAGAATTATGTGTTATTTCTTATGAGGCTACGCCTTTAAACTATAGTGGAGAAATTAGTTTTATTCCTTATTTAGATGGAGATGTAGAAAACGAAGATTCAAATTATAATGAAAAGTTTTGGCTTGAAATTGATAGGGGAGTAAGTTTAAAAGAAGGCTTTTTAACAATGAAGACAAAAGAAAATTCTTTTGGCACTCCTAGATTTACCGTGTGTAATAGAATGAAGCTTGAAGCTTCTAAGGACTGTGAAATAGAAATAATTAAAAAGGATAAGTATGTTGCCAACAAAATGACTTTTAAGACTGAAGAAAATGAGGCTATTAAGATCATTAAATATATATCGGTTGTTAGCTCTAGAGATTATAAGGAAGAAGAACTTACAAGTAAATCCTTAGAACTAGTGGAGCAAGCAGCAAGGGTTACTTTTGATAGTTTAAAAAAAGAACATATGGAAGCCTGGCAAAAACGCTGGGAAAAGGCGGATGTTGAAATTAGTGGAGACATGGAAGCTCAGCAGGGAATTCGTTTTAATTTATTTCAAATGTTTTCAACCTATTATGGGGAAGATTCCAGATTAAATATTGGACCAAAGGGCTTTACAGGAGAAAAGTATGGTGGAGCTACTTACTGGGATACAGAAGCTTTTGTTTTTCCAGTGTACTTGTCTGTTGCAGATAAAGAAGTTGCAAAAAACCTTTTGCTCTATAGATACAATCAATTAAAAGAAGCTTATTATAATGCCCAACAGCAAGGCTTAAAAGGAGCCCTGTATCCTATGGTGACTTTTACAGGAGTAGAGTGCCATAACGAATGGGAAATTACTTTTGAAGAGATTCATAGAAATGGGGCCATTGCCTATGCTATTTATAATTATGTAAACTACACAGGAGATAAATCTTATTTAGAAAATTATGGTATAGACGTATTGATAGGCATATCTAGGTTTTGGGCAGACAGAGTTCACTACCATAAGAAAAAAGATGTTTATATGATTCATGGGGTTACTGGTCCTAATGAATATGAAAACAATGTCAATAACAATTGGTATACCAATACCATGGCTGCATGGACTTTGGAATATACTTTAGAAGTGATTGCTTATTTAAGACAAATAAAAAAAGATCACAGAGTGGCTTATTATCAAGTAAGCAAGGAAGAAGAAAATAAGTGGAAAGATATCATAAATAAAATGTATTATCCTTATGATAAAGAATTAGGAATTTTTATACAGCATGATACTTTCTTAGATAAAGAATTAGTGACAGTAGATAATTTATCTGATAAAGACAGGCCACTTAATCAAAATTGGTCATGGGATAAAATACTTCGTTCTTGTTTTATTAAACAGGCAGATGTCCTTCAAGGCTTATACTTTTTAAATCATAAATTTACCTTTGAAGAAAAGAAAAGAAACTTTGAATTTTATGAGCCTATGACAGTCCATGAATCTAGCTTATCTCCTTGTGTGCATAGTATATTGGCAGCAGAACTAAAAATGGAAGATAAGGCAGTAGAAATGTATAAAAGAACAGCACGTCTTGACCTTGATAATTACAATAATGACACAGAAGATGGCCTTCATATTACTTCTATGGCAGGAAGTTGGCTTTCTATTGTCCATGGATTTGCAGGCCTTAGAACTTTCAATGAAAAAATATCCTTTTCACCATTTATTCCCAAGGATTGGGATAGCTATTCATTTAAAATCAATTATAGAGACAGATTAATTAAGGTTTATGTAAACAAAGATAGTATAGTAATTACCCTAGAAAAAGGAGAAGCCTTAAAGCTAAATGTATATGATAAGGAATATAACCTTATAGATAAACTTTGTTGTAAACTAATTAAAAATGGAGGGCTATAATGCTTAAAGGGGTAATATTTGATTTGGATGGCGTTATCACTGATACAGCTGAATATCATTATCAGGCCTGGGCTCATCTTGCAAATGAAATTGGAATAAAAATAGATAAAAAGTTTAATGAAAATTTAAAAGGGATTTCAAGAATGGAATCTCTTGAGCTTATTTTAAAACATGGAAACAAAGCTGATGCTTATACAAAAGAAGAAAAAATAGCTTTAGCAGATAAGAAAAATAATCATTATAAAGAATTAATTAAAAAGATGACGAAAAAGGATATCTTACCAGGGATAGAAAATTTACTTCAGGAGTTAAAAAATAATAATATAAAAATAGCCTTAGCTTCTGCTTCAAGAAATGGACCAATGATATTAAAAAGCTTAGAAATAGAAGATTTTTTTGATTATGTAGTTAATCCTGTTCATATAAAAAATGGAAAGCCCGCACCAGATATTTTTTTAGATGCACTAAAAGGGATTAATTTAAAAGCTTATGAAGTCATAGGAATTGAAGATGCCATAGCAGGAGTTGAAGCAATAAAAAGGGCAGGGATTATAGCTATAGGAGTAGGCGTTAAAGCAGATGTAAGGGTTAACTCCACGGAAGAATTAAATTATGATTTTTTAGTTAAGGTAGCGGAGTCTTACACTTAGGCTATTAAAAAATAAGAAATATTTGACATATTTATAAGCATTTCATATAATAATATAAGAAGAATATAAATAAGTTTTAAAACAAGTAAAAAGCGGTGTACCCTACCGTCAAGTGGGAGCTAAAAAAGTGAAAAAGTTCTTATAAAAGACAGCCTTTTGGGCTGTCATTTTATTTTTCTTCTTGTTTTATATATAGTTTTTCATAATATTCTTCTAGCATTCTTTTTATAGAAAATTGATCTTTAGTTGATAGAATACTGTTTTTCATCATTTCTATCCATTTATCCCGATTATTATAATATGTTGGGATAACTTCTTCTAAGAGCACTTTATAAAGGGCTTTTAAGTCATGAGCATCTAGTTCTTTTTCATCTTCACTTTCAAAACCATCTCCAAATTGCCAGCCGTTTATTCCATGCTCACAAGCTTCAGGCCACCAACCGTCTAAGGTACTTAGGTTAAGAACTCCATTCATGGCTGCTTTCATGCCAGAGGTACCACTAGCTTCTTTAGGCCTTCTAGGATTATTTAACCATACATCGGCTCCTCTTGTAAGCATTGCCCCAATAGTCATATCGTAGTTTTCAAGGAAAACAACTGATTGAGGATATTTTTTTGTCATAGCTATAATCTTTTCTACGATTTCTTTTCCTGTATCGTCTAGGGGGTGAGCTTTACCAGAGAATACAATTTGTATTTTCCCTTCTTTTAGTAAAGGCCCTATTATACTCTCATCGCTAAAGATAAAGTCACTTCTTTTATAAGGAGCAGCTCTTCTAGAGAATCCTATAAGGAGTTTATTTATATCCAATTTAACATTGGTGCGTTCTTTTACAAAGTCTATTAATTTTTTCTTATTATCCATATGGTTATCCCATAAGTCTTTAGCTTTTTTGGTACAAGCAATCATACGCTCATCTACCCATGTAGGAAGGTGAATACCATTGGTTATTCCAATGATTTCTGAACGATTATCTATATGGGCCCACATTTTATTAGCTGTTTTATTATGAAGTTGTGATACAGCATTGGACATTCTGGAAAGTCTTAGGGCACCCACAGTCATATTAAAGGGAGCTCCACCAAGAGATATCAGTTGTTCTAGGGTTAAACCATTGTTTGCCCCCATATACATAAGTCTATCTAGATAGTGAGATTCGTTACCTTGAACTATGGGAGTATGGGTTGTAAATACTATTTCATCTCTTGAAGCTTCTACGGCTTCTTCAAAGCTCATACCAGCATCCATTTTTTCTTTAACAAGTTCAAAGCCTGCAAAAAGGGCATGCCCTTCGTTAAAATGATAAACATCTATATCAATACCTAAGGCCCTAAGAGCTCTTACTCCTCCTATACCTAAAACCATTTCTTGAGCAATTCTTTCTTCGCCAAACCATCCATACAATTGACCGCTAATCCAAGAGTCCTCATTTTCAGGTAAGTCTGTATCTAATAAATAAAGAGGTGCATTAGCAAATTTGGTTAGTTCCCAAACTTTGCATAGGACATCTCTTTGACGGATTTTTACAGATACTTTTACACCAGTATCTTTTAAGCAGTCGTAGTTATAGTTATAATAGCAATCATAAGGTCGGCCGTCTTCTCCAATTAGTTGGTCAGTATATCCTTGTTTCCACTTTATACCTATCCCTACAATAGGGAAATCATAATCCTTAGCACCTTTTAGGTAATCCCCTGCTAAAATACCAAGGCCTCCAGCATAAATTTTTAGGGACGTATCAAGACCATATTCCATGCAAAAGTATGCAACTTTAGGCAAGTTCTTTTTTACCATACAGCACCTCCAAAAAATTCATTGTACCTTAAGTATATTATATAGTTTGATAAAATAATATGCCATAGGTAAAAAAGACGGCTTTTGATGAAATAATTTTTACTTATATGGAAAATATATATATACACATATTCATTAATAGGAGGAAAAGTTTATGGCAAACCAATATAAAAGAGAAAAAAAGCCTATTTTTAAGAGATGGTGGTTTTGGCTACTATTAATAATATTAGCTCTTATGTTAGGAAGTTTGCTTGGTGATAATAATAATGAAAATAAGGAGCTTACTCCTCAGGAGCAAACAGACGTTACAGAAGATCAAAATCAAAATGATTTAGTAGATGAAGAAGATCCGATAGATAAAGAGCCAGTAGAAGAACCCGCTCAGACAGAAGAGCCAGATGAAACAGTTACAGATGAAACAGAAACTGGAGAAATTGATTTTTCAAATGTACTTGTCCAATCAGATATGGGTATAACAATGGTATATGGAGAAGCAAAAAATAATGATTCAAAGGCTCATTCTTTTACATTAAAAGTAAGCTTTTATGATAACAATGATAATTTAATTGGCACTGCTACAGGAGCAGTTAATGATTTAAATGGAGGCGAAACTAAAATTTTTGGTGCAGTAGGTACTGATGATGTGGCAGATGCAGCAAGCTATAAGGTACAAGTAGATACGATGGTTGAAACAAAAGAAAATCAAGCTGATTTAATTAGTTTTTCTAAGCCCCTTGTAAGATCCGATTTAGGAATTACTACAGTTGATGTAGAAGCAACTAATAATGATACGAAGACACACTCTTTTACAGTTAGTATAGGATTTTATGATGATGACAACAAATTAATAGGGGTTGCTACGGGAGCTATGAATGACTTAGGAGCCAAAGAAACAAAAACTCTTTCAGCAATTGCTACGGGAGATTTATCCACTGCAGCTTCAAATAAAGTTTTCGTAGATACCATGGTTGAATAAAATATAGAGCAATAAAAAGTGCCTGTCTGTCTACTCTCATAACAAGTTTAAAGTAGGCAACAGGCATTTTTTGATTATTTTTTAGTTTTTAAGATTCTTATGGAATTTAATATAGCAATTAAGGTAACGCCTACATCGGCAAATACGGCGGCCCACATTGTAGCAATACCTAAAGCACCAAGGATTAGTACAAATGCTTTTATGGCAAGGGCAAAAATTATGTTTTGCCAAATGATAGTGTGCGTTTTTTTAGCTATTTTGATTGCTGTTGCAATTTTTGAAGGTTCATCGGTCATAAGGACGATATCAGAAGCTTCAATAGCAGCATCGGAACCCAAGCCGCCCATGGCAATACCGATATCTGCTCTAGCAAGAACCGGAGCATCATTTATTCCATCACCAACAAAGGCTAGTTTTTCTTTAGGAGATTTTTCTTTTAAAAGTTTTTCTAGTTTTTCTAGTTTTTCATGAGGTAAAAGCTGGCTATAAAATTCATCTATCTTAAGTTCTTGAGCAATGGTTTTTGCTGTAGTATGATTATCTCCTGTTAGCATAACAGTTTTCTTTATACCTAAAGATTTTAGTTTTTCTATTGCTTTAAGGGAGTCTTTTTTTATTTCATCAGAAATTATAATCTTTCCTTCATAATTTCCATTAACGCTAATAAAAACAATAGTTCCTTGAGAGTCTTGGTCAACTTTAATATTGTGTTTAGCCATTAGCTTTTCATTTCCTAGTAATAGTTCATTACCATCAATTATTACTTTAAGTCCGTAGCCTGAAATTTCATCAACCTGCTTTATTCTGCTTTTATCAATTTCCTTTCCATAAGCTTGTATTATAGAAAGAGCAATAGGGTGAGTTGAATAACTTTCAGCTAAAGCAGCATATTCAAGTAGTTCATCTTTAGATAAATTTCCCATTGTCTCAATACTTGTTACTTTAAAAACCCCTTTAGTTAATGTTCCTGTTTTATCAAATACAATAGTGTGGATATTATAAAGGGCTTCTAAGTAGTTACTGCCTTTAATGAGAATGCCTTCTTTTGAGGCCCTGCCAATTCCTCCAAAAAAGCCAAGGGGGATAGAAACAACAAGGGCACAAGGGCAAGATATTACAAGGAAAATTAGAGCCCTGTAAATCCAACTTGAAAAACTTTCCCCTGGAATTAAAAGGGGAGGGATAACTGCCAAAAATGCAGCTATAGCTACAATTACTGGGGTATAATATCTTGCAAATTTAGTAATAAAGTTTTCGGTTGGAGCTTTTTTTGTGCTGGCATTTTGAACCAAATCTAATATTTTAGATACAGTAGATTCACCAAAAAGTTGAGTAACTTTAATGGTTAATAAGCCTTCTTGGTTGATAGAGCCAGAAAGCACTTCATCATTAACTTTAACTTCCCTAGGCAAGGATTCTCCTGTTAAAGCAGAGGTATCAAGGCTTGAGCTACCTTCAATTATTATTCCATCTAGAGGAATTTTTTCACCGGGTTTAACCACTATTAGATCTTCCACCTTTACTTCTTCAGGAGATACCTTTTTAATTTCATTATCTACTTTAAGATTGGCATAATCAGGACGAAAATCCATTAAGGCTTTAATTGATTTTCTTGATTTGTTAACCGCCATATCTTGAAAAAATTCTCCTATTTGATAAAAAATCATTACAGCTGCAGCTTCAGGAAATTCTCCTATTAAGAAAGCCCCTAAAGTAGCAATGGACATTAAAAAGTTTTCATCAAATATTTGCCCTTTAAGTATATTCTTAATTGCTTTAAGAAGAATTTCAGTTCCAACTAAAAGATAGCTAATTAGAAACAGTATATTCTTAGATAAAGAAGTTATTGGAAGAATATAGGCTGATACAAATAATATTACACTTAAGCCAAGAATAAGTATGTTACTTTTATTATTATTTTCATTTGTTTCTATTTTAAGATTATCGCGGATAGAAATATTAGATTCTATTGATTTAGCAATGCTTGTAGTCTTTTTGACTATGGAATTTACTTCATTAAAATCTAGAATTTCTAAAGTAAGTTTTTGAGATATAAAATCTATATGAGCATTTTTAACTCCTGGAATTGTTTTAACCTTATTTTCAATTTTTAATGCACAATTTACACAATCTAAACCTTCTAAGAGCAATTCTTTTTTTACCATATTGGCCTCCTAACCAACTATTCTTTGACGTGTTCTAAACCTTGAGCAAAGATTTGATTTACATGGTCGTCGTCTAAAGAATAGTAAACAACTTTTCCTTCTTTTCTATATTTAACTAACCTTGCTTGCTTTAAAATTCTAAGCTGATGAGATATAGCTGATTGGCTCATATCAAGAAGGGCTGCTATATCACATACACACATGTCAGAAGCAGATAAGGCATATAGTATTCTTATTCTTGTACTGTCACCAAAAACTTTAAACAATTCAGCTAAGTTATATAGGCTTTCTTCTGGTGGCATATTTTCTTTAACCTTATTAACTACATCCTCATGAATAATGGTAGAATCGCACTTTTTTATTTCATTATTTGACATTTTATTTCCCCTTTCATTTGAATACATGAATAGATGTTCATATGTACATTTATATTATATATGCAGTCACATAAAAAGTCAAAAAAAAATCTTGATTTTCTCAAGATTTTTTTAACTAGAAAAAGAGTCTTATAAAGTCTAAATCTATTTCAATTAAAGAGTATTATGAGAAAATGAGACAATCATATATATGGGGATATTAGTTATAGAACCAGTAGTATAAATTCCATCATATTTTCCGTAATTTTCATATCCTCCACCATAGGGATAATTGCCATATTTGCTGCAGCTGTTTCCAAGAGGGCAAGAGGGTGCAGGTCCTTTACCTGTAACTAAGGTCACAAAGTAAGGGTTAACTGCTATTAGGACACCAGTAAATCCTGAGCCAGATTGGCCCCCACTGGCAGTAAAAATGGTAACCGTTTCTCCTATATAGCGGCTTAGTTGATTAAGCAGTCCGCCATATCCATAGCCATAGCCGTAACTACAGGACATAATTTTGCCTCCTTTTAATTATTTTAAAT
>JAAYRK010000029.1 GCA_012518815.1 Candidatus Epulonipiscium sp.
TCCAGCACCAAAGTTAATAATAAATAAAGACATAAAGAATTTTTATGATTTTACTGTTGATGACTTTGTATTAGAAGACTATAAACATGGAGACATAATTAAAAATATTCCTGTTGCAGTTTAGGAGGAAATTATGAAGATTATCGTATCGGTAGATAAAAATTGGGCTATTGGATATAAGGGGAATTTACTTCAAAGAGTTCCCGAAGACATGAAACAATTTAAAGAAAAGACGTGGGGAAAAGTAGTTGTCATGGGAAGGCTTACCTTTGAATCTTTACCAAAAAAAGAACCTCTTCCTAATAGGACAAATATCATTCTTACCAGGGATAAAGATTATTCTGTAGATAATGCTATTGTTTGCAATTCTATAGAAGAGGTATTTAAGACTACAAAATTTTGTAATGCTGAAGACATTTTTATTATTGGAGGAGAAAAGATATATAAAATGTTTCTTCCCTATTGTTCAAAAGCTTATATAACTAAATTTCATAAAGAATATCCTGCTGATACTTTTTTCCCAAATCTTGATGAAAATAAAAACTGGAGATTGATTGAAAAAAGTGAAGAAAAGAAATATCAAGATCTCAGTTTTGAATACAATACTTATGAAAATTTAAATAAAATATAATTAAATACTATAACAAAAGAGTTTAAAGAATTCTTTTGTTTATTTATTTGCTGAACAAGAATTAGTTAATATTTTTAAAATAATATGACTTTTTGGATATTTATGATATAATAATAAAAATTTTACTATCAAAAGGAGATAGTTATGTTAAAAAAATTTCAATATAATTCACCAGTTATTTTAACATTTAGCTTGATATCTTTTCTTGTTTTATTACTTGGAGTTTTTAGCGGTGGAAGCACTACTGCCTTATTATTTGCAGTATATAGAACTTCTTTAAAGAACCCCTTATTTTATTTAAGATTATTTACTCATGTATTGGGTCATGCTAACATACAACATTTTGTTAATAATTTTATTTTAATTTTATTAATAGGACCTATGATGGAAGAAAAATATGGTTCTAAAAATATGGTTTTAATGATGGTATTTACAGCTTTTATTACGGGGCTAGTTAATGTTATATTTTTTAATAATATGCTACTTGGAGCCAGTGGGATAGTATTTATGCTTATTTTATTAAGTTCTTTTGCAAATATTAAAAAGGGTAGAATTCCTTTAACATTTGTATTGGTAGTGATTATTTTTATTGGGCAAGAAGTTGTAAATGCCTTTACATTACAAGACCAAGTTTCACAGCTTACACATATTATTGGTGGTATTTGTGGAGGCTTATTTGGATATAAAATAAATATTCCTAAAAGTGAATAAGAATTGCTTTTAATTGCTTAGTATAGAATTATTACCATAGTATACTATAATAAGAAAGATGATGAAATAATTATTTTCATCAATCTTAATTGATTTATAAATTAATTAAAGAAACAAGGAGATGGTTTAGATGGAAAACAACAAGGAAATCACTATGGCTGAAATGATAGAGGACATCGATAAATCCATGAAAAAATTAAAAAATGGTGACATCATTAAAGGAAAGGTTATCAAGGTTACTGAAAATGAAGTTTTAGTTAATATTGGATATATGGCAGATGGAATTATTTCTAAAGAAGAATTGTCTGATGATGAAAATATAGACCCAAGAGATATCCTAAAAGCGGATGATGAGATAGATGTGTATGTTTTACAAGTAGATGATGAAGAGGGTAATGTAGTCTTATCAAAAAAATTAGCTGATCAATTAGTAGTATGGGATGAATTAAAAGAACATTATGATACAGGAAAGCCTTTAGAAGTGAAAGTAAAAGAAGTGGTTAAGGGCGGAGTAGTTGCCAACATTAAAGGAGTAAGGGCTTTTATCCCTGCTTCCCAGCTTTCTGTTTATTACGTAGAAGATTTAAATACATACGTTGGGAAAAGCTTAAAAGTTAAATTAATAGACTTTGATAGAGATAGTAGAAAAGTTGTATTATCTGCTAAAGAAATCGAACAGCAAGAAAGAGAAATGAAAAAGAAAGAACTTTGGAAAAGTCTAAAAAGAGGAGAAAAAAGAAAAGGAGTTGTTACCAGGTTAGTTAAATTTGGTGCTTTTGTTGATTTAGGAGGAGCAGAAGGCCTTATACACTTATCTGACTTGTCTTGGAAAAGAATAATGGATCCTTCAGAAGTAGTATCCGTTGGTGATGAGGTAGAAGTGTATGTCATAAATTTTGATGAAAAGAAAGAAAGAATATCCTTAGGATTAAAGGATAAAGCAGAGGATCCTTGGAATAATATAACTGATAATTTCCAAGTAAATGATGTTGTAGAAGGAAAAGTTGTAAGAATTACATCTTTTGGTGCTTTTGTTGAAATTGCACCTGGTGTAGAAGGTTTACTTCATATTTCTCAAATATCTGATAAGCGTATTGGAAAAGTTTCAGAGGTCCTTTCAGAAGGTGATAAGGTTAAAGTTAGAATAACAGAATTAAAAGCTGAAGCAAAAAGATTAAGTTTAAGCATGAAAGAAGCTCAAGAAGATTATACCGAAGAAATCAAAAAGTATAATTTTGCTGAAGATGATGAAGTAACAATTGGAGATGTTCTAAAGGATAAATTAAAAGACTTAAAATTTTAAAATAAAACCCCGGTTATTAACCGGGGTAATTTTTTTAGATTTTAAGCTTATTAGAAAAATTATTACAGGGTTTTTGAATAATGTAGTTCTACTTCTTTTCTAAAAGGAGCAAAACTTTCTTCTGAGTATTGTATTCCTTCTTTACTTGTATAAAGAAGAAGAGGACTATTATCAACAATATAGTATAAAGAAGAAATATTTGTATTGGGATTATATACATATAAATAACTACTTACTAATTTTTGTGAATGAACTCTTTCTTTTTCAAGTCTAAAAATATTAATAAATTCTAATGGAACTTCACTTTCATCAGGTATTTCAATTGGATAATCTGAAGGGATAGCATCGCTTTTTACTATTGCTTTAATCATTTCATCCATCGAAACAGTAGTTTTATTATCTACATTCCCAGATATAGTATTAAACCCTGCAAAAGCAAATAAAATAATAAATAAACCTACAAACAACCAAATAAATCTCTTACTATTGTTTTCGTTCATAGTTAAATACCTCCAAGTTGATAGTAAGCCTTTTAAAGACTACGACTAAAAGTATAACAATTTTATTATATAAATTCAATGACTCATATATTATTTTTAAAAAAAATTAAATAAACATGCTTGAAATCCATGGAAAATACTGGTAATATATTAATTAATTTACATTAATTAACAATGGGGGATTTAGATATGAGGGTATTAAAAAGTTTAGTTAAATATTTATTGCTTATTTTATTTTCAACTTTCATGTCCTTAAATGTATTAGCCGAAGAAGTAAAATCACCTGAAAATAAAGAGCAATTAAATATAAGTTTAGAAGAATGTATGAAAGAAATAATTAATATAATTGATGAAAAGTCAAATGAAAACCTAGATGATTATCTTTTAGAAGGAGAAAGAAGAGGCTATCTTAAAGGAATAATAAATAGAAATAAGGATGAACTTGTTACAAGGCTTATGTTAGCTAGGATAATATCTAATGTTTTTGCCATTAAGCCAATATATTCTAAGGATATTCTTTTTGATGATTTAAAAAATTTTCCTGATGCAGAATATATTAAAGCAGTATATACAGAGTATTTAATGGAGGCTATTGATGAGAATAATTTTTATCCAAGTCAAAAAGTTTCTAAAAGCGAATTTAACACCATATTAGAAAATATAAAAAAATATCATATAAATCCTAATGCTTATAAAGAAGAAAGCAAAAGCAATTCTAGTTCAAAAAAAGAAGAAAAGATAAAAAAATTATTGTCTATGACAAATTATAATACTCCAAAGAAAAAACTTGCTCCAGGTGCTACTATAGGTTTCTTAGAAAAAGGAATTGCACAAGCATTTATAAATGACTACCATATACCAAGCTTTTCATACAATAACTCTTCTATGATACTTTTGAGTGATTTAAATAACTATGGATTTGATATAATCTGGGATGAGCAAAACAAGAAAGTTTCCATATATGAAAACAAAAACAAGGCAATTACAGCCTTAGCTGAAGAAGAAATAAAAAAGCGAGAAGAGCTCTATACTGGCAGCCCACTTCTTTATACTAATATAGCTGTATATATAGGAAATAGAAAGATTCCTTGCTACTTAGCAAATAATTCAACCTTTATATATATCAATGATTTAAATATTTTTGGTAATTTAAATTGGGATAACACTAATAAAGTCATTAGTATTCAAACAACAAATAACTTTGAAAATGATGGATTAGGAGTTGAATTAACTAATAATAAAGTTATTAACTATAATGAAGAAACAGTAGATTTAAATATGGTTCATCTTTGGTATGATGAAAAGGCTAATAAAGTAAATACTGTAGAAGATAGTGTTTACGGAATTCCTTCAGGAGATTTTATAGAATTTAATTTAGCAAAATATGATTTGTATGAAAAAAACTATCATTTAGGTACGATAATTAAAAATACAAATTTAAAAGAAAATCCTTTTTATGAGCGCGAATTAAACTATATACAATCAAAAAAAATTATCGATTATACATGTAAGCTTTATAAAAACCCTGAAGAAGAACTTTTAGACCTTGTAAAACCTTCAATTATTATAGGAACCATGAAGAAAAATGCAGGTGTTTTTGTTAAGGATGAAAAGGTTGAAATATTATATGCTGAAGCTGGTTCATGGTATCAGTGCAGAAGTACTACAACTAAAAAAGAAGGCCGTATACCTTGGGGCTCAGTTTCGATACCAAAAGATCCACCTACTAATAAGAAACGTATGACTAAAGAGCAGCTTGAGGCTTATGTTAAACTAAAGGCTTTTACAAGTAGTACAAATTATTTTGTATGGACTGATTTAGATAGACAAATGACTTATGTATTTAAAAAAGAAAATAATGAATGGAAACTTATCCGTAGTATGCAATGCTCTACTGGAAAAAATATTACCCCTACTCCAAGAGGCTTTTTCACCATAAAAGAGCGGGGTGCATATTTTGGAAAGGGTTATATGTGCAAAAACTGGGTTCAAATATGGGGGGATTACTTATATCATTCAATTTTATTAGATGAAACCGGAACTTATGTATTAGAAGGCAATGTCTTAGGCAAGAGAGCTTCTCAAGGCTGTATCAGATTTTCTCTTGAAGATAGCAAATGGTTTTATGATACAATTCCAAAAAACACAAGCGTATGGATCAACTGATGTTTTTTTCCATGTCTAATATCTTTTTAGAAATCTTAACTTTTTCATATATTTCTTTGTAGGCCTGGGAGTCGAGTTCTTCAATATAGTTTTTAGTATAATTTTTAGAACTTATTCCCTTAGAGATTACAAAATCAACAGCTTTATTATAAGCTACTGCAGCATTAATAGGAGAGGAATAAGTGCCTATGGTCCAACTACCATATATATTAATTCGTGCTACAAAGACCATCCTGCCTCTCCTAAATTCTTTGCGAACACCATGGTAGGAATTAATAACTTCAATATTATAGTGTCTAAAGTCATAATAATCGCCATTTTTAAAGCGGTAATCTAAACCTTTTACAGCAAAATTTCTTATGCCATAGCGGTTAAGAATATTTTGTTGTAAGCCCCAGTCATTAACATAAAAGTATCCGCCTTTTTTATGTATTTTATGGGAAGCATAGTAGAATAAATCATCTGTATCAAATTTAAGCTCAATATCTGGGCTTAAAAAATAAGAAAAATAATATTTATGGAGATAGATAGGATTACCAAAATAATATCCGTTGTCTCGAAAATTACAAAGAATTACCCATTTTTCGAAAGAAAGAGTTCTCTTTTTATTATAATCTTTAAGATTATAACGCTTATTAAATACTATATCATAAGCTTCCAAGTAAGCTTTATTTGCTAGTTTGGGGTTATCAAAGCTCCCCAGACTAATATGTTTATTTTTATAAGTAATGGATGAGCGAAAATATGCTTCTCCATTTTTTTTATATGCTTTAAAAACACCTTTCATGAGATTCCCTCCAAGGCTTTAAAAGCTATTTTCTGATATAATAATAACATAGAGGGAAATAATAATAAAGAATTAGGCAAAAAGTATTTGATTACTATGCATTGATGAGAAACACACTTGACACGAACGTCTGTTTGAATTACTCTTATTAGTAAGAGAAAGATGGGGAGATGACTATATCTATGGGGAAAAAGAAGAATAACTATGGAAATGACAGTATTTCCCTTTTGAAGGGAGCTGACAGGGTTAGACTTAGACCAAGTGTCATATTTGGCTCTGACGGTCTTAAAGGATGTCAGCATGCAGTTATTGAAATATTAGCAAATTCTATCGATGAAGCCAGGGAAGGCTTTGGAAAACGAATCGAAGTAACAGTATTTAAAGATTTTTCTATTATGATAAAAGACTACGGTAGAGGTATACCTTTAGATTATAATGAAAAAGAAGAACGTTATAATTGGGAATTAGTTTTTTGTGAATTATATGCTGGGGGCAAATATGAAAACAACACAGGAGAAAACTATGAATATAGCTTAGGCTTAAACGGTCTGGGTTGTTGTGCTGCCCAATACAGCTCCGAATACATGGATGTTACAGTATATAGAGACGGTTTTAGGTATGATTTACACTTTGAAAAAGGCTATAACGTAGGAGGCATGAAAAAGGAAAAGTGTGATTATGAGTCTACAGGAACAATCATAAAGTGGAAGCCAGATATAGAAGTTTTTACGGATATTAAAATACCTATTGAATTTTTTAAAGAAACTCTAAAAAAGCAAGCAGTAGTAAATGCAGGTGTAGTATTTGAATTAACCGATGAAGCTACTGGTGAGAAATACGAATATTGCTATAAAAACGGAATCCTTGATTATATCAACGAAATAAATGAAGATAAAGGCTTTAGTTCAATTCAATTTTATGAACATGAAACAAGTGGAAGGGACAGAGAAGATAAGCCCGAATATAAAGTAAAAATGCAGATAGCTTTTGTTTTTAATAATGATATAAACATCTTGGAATACTATCATAATTCTAGTTTTTTAGAATATGGTGGTTCTCCTGATAAGGCAGTAAAAAGTGCCTTTGTGTATGCCATAGACCAATATTTAAAAGCTGAAAAAAAATACAATAAAAATGAAAAGAAAATAACCTTTACGGATGTAGAAGACAGTTTAATTTTAGTAAGTAATTCTTTTTCTACTATTACTAGCTACGAAAATCAAACTAAAAAAGCTATTACCAATATTTTTATCCAGGAAGCCATGACTAGCTTTTTGAAAAAACAATTAGAAATATATTTTATAGAAAATAAAGATGAAGCAGAAAAAATAGCTAAACAAGTATTGATTAATAAAAGAAGCCGTGAAAAAGCTGAAAAAACCCGTATTGATATCAAAAAACATCTAGGTGGTAAAGTAGATGTTGTAAATAGGGTTAAGAAATTTGTTGATTGCAGAACTAAAGATGTATCAAAAAGAGAATTATATATCGTTGAAGGAGATTCAGCTTTAGGTTCTTGTAAACTAGGAAGAAATGCGGAATTTCAAGCAATTATGCCTGTTAGAGGTAAAATACTAAATTGTTTAAAAGCCGATGATAATAAAATTTTTCAAAGTGAAATCATTACAGACCTTTTAAAAGTCTTAGGTTGTGGTGTAGAATTTACTAATAAATATAATAAAGATCTTTCAAATTTTGATTTAAAAAAATTAAATTGGGACAAAATTATTATTTGTACCGATGCAGACGTTGACGGTTATCAAATACGGACCTTGATTTTAACAATGCTCTACAGGCTTGTACCTACTCTAATAAAAGAAGGTAAGATCTATATTGCAGAGACTCCCTTATATGAAATAAGGACAAGCAAAAAGGCTTATTTTGCATATAATGAAGAGGAAAAAAGGAAGATTTTATCTCGTATTAAAACAAACTATACGATTCAACGTTCTAAGGGCTTAGGGGAAAACGACCCTGACATGATGTGGGAAACAACCATGGACCCCGAAACAAGAAGACTAATACAAGTAGTCCCTGATGATATAAATGAGACTAAAGAAATATTTGAAATTCTTTTAGGGGATAATTTAACTGGAAGAAAGGAATATATATCAGAGTATGGTCATCTTTATTTAGACCATACGGATGTTGTATAATACTTTAAACTGAAGGAGTAAAAACATGGGGGAAATAATTACTACTACAGAAAAGATAACAGAGACCTTAAAGAAAAATTATATGCCTTATGCTATGAGTGTAATAGTTTCCCGGGCAATCCCTGAAATTGACGGTTTTAAGCCAGCTCATAGAAAATTACTTTATACAATGTATAAAATGGGATTACTTAAAGGAAACAGGACTAAATCTGCTAATATAGTAGGACAGACTATGCGTCTTAATCCTCACGGTGACCAAGCCATATATGAAACTATGGTTAGGCTTACAAGCGGTTCAGAATCCTTGCTAGTTCCCTTTATTGATTCTAAAGGTAACTTTGGGAAGCAATATTCAAGGGATATGGCATATGCTGCACCTAGGTATACAGAAGCTAAACTAGAGCAAATATGTGAAGAGCTATTTAAGGATATTGATAAAGATACAGTAGACTTTATTGATAACTATGACGGGACTATGAAAGAACCCCTTCTTTTACCTACAACCTTTCCCAATATTATCGTAAATCCAAATCAGGGAATAGCTGTAGGAATGGCTAATAATATTTGTTCTTTCAATTTAAGAGAAGTTTGCAAGGCTACAATAGCTTATTTAGAGAATGAAAAAATAGATATTTCTAAATATATAAAGGCTCCTGATTTTCCGACAGGCGGAAAAATAATATACAATGCAGAAGAAATGGACGAAATATTTCAAACTGGGCGTGGATCTTTTAAGGTAAGGGCAGTTTATAATTTTGATTCAAAAAACAATGCAATCGAAATAACTGAAATTCCTTATACCACAACGGTAGAAGCTATTATTGATAAATTAGTAAGCTTAATAAAATCAGGCAAAATTAGAGAAATAAATGATATTAGGGATGAAACAGATTTAGGGGGATTAAAAATAACTTTAGATTTAAAAAGAAATACAGACCCCGACGATTTAATGAGAAAACTATACATCCTTACTCCTTTAGAAGACAGTTTTGCCTGCAATTTTAATATTTTAATAGATGGACACCCAAGAGTAATGGGAATAAAAGAAATTCTTCATGAGTGGACTAAATTTAGAATAAACTGTATCAGAAGAAGAACCCAATATGATATTAATAAAAAATCAGAAAAAAGACATCTGCTACTAGGTCTAGAAAAGATTCTACTAGACATAGACAAAGCTATTAAAATAATCAGGGAAACAGAAAAAGAAAAAGAAGTAATTACTAATCTGATGAAAGGCTTTAAAATTGATGAAGTCCAAGCTGAATATGTAGCAGAAATTAAACTTAGAAATCTAAACAAAGAATATATTTTAAATCGTACCAAAGAAATAGATGCCATTAACAAAGAATTAAAGAACTTAAATGAATTACTAAAAGACGAAAAAAAGATTAAAAAACTAATTGCTTTAGAACTTGAAAATGTTTCAAAAAAATATGGACAAGCAAGAAAAATTAAAATCATCGCAGAAGAAAAAATCGAAACAGTTTCAAAAGAAGACTTTATAGAAGACTATAATTTAAAAATCTTTTTAACCAAACAGCAATATATTAAAAAGATTTCCTTAGTATCTCTTAGAGCTTATTCAATACAAGAACTAAAAGAAGGCGATGAAATTGTCCAAGAAATAGAGACAACTAACAAATCCGAGCTCTTACTATTTTCTGATAAGCAAAATGTTTATAAGATAAAAGCCTATGAACTAGAAGACACAAAAGCCAGCAGTCTTGGAGATTTTATTCCTAACATCTTAGAATTAGAAGAAGATGAAAACATTATCTTTGTTACTGCAGCAAATGATAAATATGAAGGTGATTTACTGTTTGCCTTTGAAAATGGTAAGTTAGTAAAAGTTCCTTTAAGATTTTATGAAACCAAGCAAAACAGAAAAAAACTAATTAATTGCTTTTACGGTCGTTCAAAATGTATTGCAATCCTTCACATCATTGAAGACATAGATATTTTATTAATGAGAAATGATAAAAAAGCTGCCCTTATAAATACAAGTTTAGTTTTAAAGGGTAAAAGCAAAAAAGCAGCCGGTAACCAAGCAATAAAATTAACGAAGAAAACTTGCTTAGAATCTGTATTGCTGCCAGAAGATTTTTCAGATAAAAACATAGAAGAATACCGGGCAACTTCTATTCCTGCAAAAGCCGTATCTACTTACACTCAAATAGAACTTAACTTATAGAAAGGTACTGATTTTAATGAAGAATGATGTAAAAGAAATATTGTTTAATGAAGAAGAAATAGCTAAAAAGGTAAAAGAATTAGCAAAAAAAATTACTGAAGATTACAGGGGAAAAGACCTAACTGTAATAGGAATTCTTAAAGGTTCCAATATTTTTATGGGAGACTTAATAAGAAAAATAGATATTCCCCTTCAAATTGACTTTATGGTGGTATCTAGCTACGGTCAATCAACAGAAAGCAGCGGAATCGTTAGAGTCATAAAAGACTTAGATTATAGCATAGAAGGCAAAAATATTTTAATTGTGGAAGATATTATTGACACAGGACTTACCCTTGCTTACTTAAAAGAAATACTATTAAAAAGAAAGCCACAATCCGTAAAGATTTGTTCTTTACTTGATAAACCCGCAAGAAGAAGAGTTGATTTAGAAGTAGACTATATAGGCTTTGAAACACCTGATGAATTTATAGTAGGCTATGGAATAGACTATAGCGAAAAATATAGAAATCTTCCGTATATAGCTGTATTAAAAGATGAAGTATATAATAAGTAAGTGATATAAATTACTATGGCTAGAAGATAGTGTAAATATTAATAATTCGAAATCTGTAAAAGACTGAGTTCTGTTTGGAATAGAACTTAGTCTTTTTTTGTATTTTATATAAAACTTATAATTGTAGAAAAATTGTTGAAAATACAAAAATTATTAGCTAGAATTAAAATGATGAAAAAATATACATAATTGTTAGAAAAGTAAATTACATGCATTTCTTATACAGTTATGTATATGAATTAAAGCATTGAGGAGGTTTTTACAAATGAAAAAGGCTTTATCAATTTTACATAGAACCCAAAGGAAAAACAGAATTTACTTATGATGACGTTGGACGAATAAAAACCGTACTAGAACCTGACGGAAAAATAACCAGTTATACTTATGACAGCTACGGAAACAGAAAAACTCAAAGAACAGAAGGAGAAGGGCTTTTAGTAGATATACAATACATCTATGATAGTAGTAATCGTTTAGTAAAAACCATAGAAATGAAAGACAACACCGTCATTAATACAGAATACAACTATGATAATAATGGGAATCAAACATCTGTAAAACAACTAAGTAGTGAAGGTAATAAAACATCTACATACGAATATGACGGCTTTAACCAAATGGTAAAATCCAAAACCCCAGAAGGCAAGAGCTTAACCTGTAACTATGACGCCCAAGGTTTAAGAGTATCCAAAACAGTAGATGGAAAGACCACAAACTATTACTACCGCTATAGCAGTGTAATCCTAGAAAAAACAGACACAAGTTCAATAAGAAATGTAGTAGGAGTAAATATAATAGCAAGAAAAAACCAAGAAGACATCTTATATTATATTTATAACGGTCATGGTGATGTAATAGAAATGCAATCTGCTGGAGGAAGTATAGTTAACGAATACGACTATGATATCTTTGGCAACCCAATCCTAGAAAACGAAGCAGAAGGTAAAGAAAACCCATACCGATATGCAGGTTATTATTGGGATAAAGAAACAGAATACTACTACCTAAGAGCAAGATACTATAATCCAGAGACAGCAAGATTTATAACAGAAGACAGCTTCAAGGGATATTATGATGATCCTTTGAGCCTGAATTTGTATACCTACTGCATGAATAGTCCGATAAAATATTGGGATCCAGATGGTCGCTATTATGTGCCAGACCCGGTTACAGGAGAAAAAATACATGCATCGGAATGGGAGAGTAGAAGGAATTTTAGAGTTAAAGTCCGAGATAGTCAAGGAAGAGGAGTTTCTGTAAGTACTGGGGTCAGTGCATATGATTGGGCACTCCAAAACAAAGTTAATAAGGGGACGGGTAAGACTCTTATTACTGCTCAACATCTAATTGATATAGGTTGGAACAAGAGGAATATTGATATCGATGAAATAAATAGGATCCTCGTAAAATATGAGATTAATACAACAGAACGTATTCAGCATTTTATAACACAAGTTACATATGAATCTGGATATGGTAAGTATACTAGAGAAGGGGAATACTTATTAGATCCACCATATAATTTTACACAAGAAAAATATGAAGCTTATTATAATAAAAAGTCAAATTATAAATATAAAGATAGAGGAGTTGGATATATACAAACTACTTTTAATTATCAGCATAAATTTTTTGCTATTGATATGTTTAGAGAAGAATATCCGCAATATGAATTAAGTAAAGTGGCATATAATCATCCTGAAGCAATTGACCCAGTATATAATGAGATGCTTAAAATTGCTAAGAATAATAATCTTAATATCAAACATATTACAGATATAAATGATTTAGGTACAGATTATATTGCAAAGAACTATTCATGGGAAATAACAGGTTGGTGGTGGAAGCAACATAATGCCAACGAATTAGTAGACAATTCAAAACCAGGAGATGTAGATTCTGTAAGTAGATTAGTAAATAAGTATGATACACCATCGTTTTCGGCTAGAAGAGACATTTATAAAAAGGTAATCGATTATATTAAATAGATGGGAGGAGAACATTTGAAATTTCGATTTGTTTATTTATGTGTTACACTAATATTTCTGTCAACTTCTTGTGGTAACAAAGATAAAGATATAGAACCATTTGTAGTAACAGGAAAAAATGAAACACAGACTCTTGATAATTTAAAGGTGACAAGAGATGATAATTTAACATCAGAAAATCATTTTCAACATTATACTAATTTTATTCTTTCTACTGAAAGCATCATAAGAAAAGGATATCTAACAAACATTGAAGTCTATTATCCACAATTATATATGTTATCATCTGAAAATAGTGATACTGAATTGAAAGCATCTTTTGATAAAGTAAATAAGCTTATTACAGATAAAATATTTTATAACGAAATGGTAACGATATATACAAAGCCATTTGGAGCAAATATAAAGAGCAATGTAACAGTACTTAATGAAGAGATTATTAGTATTTCCTTTGAAGGAAATGTCAATGATGATGGAGTGTATCATCAATTATTATCATCCTTAACATACGATATTAATAGTGGAGAGGTTTTGTGTTTGTTTGATGTAATAACAAGCGAACGTTTACTTGAACTACTTACCATTGAAAATTTAGAGATATATCCAAATGATTTTGCCGATAAGAAAGAACTTTTTAAAGAAATATTTATTGAAAAGATTAAAAATGCAAAGGACACCGGAGAAGGTGTAAATAATTTTTATCTCACTGATAAGAATATTGTTTTGTACACAGACTTATCACCAAATCTTAATGAAATGATACAATTAATAATACCCTATACATACTAGACTCATAATATGATATTAGAAATCCGGCAAGCCAATAAAAGGTAAGCCGGGTTTTCTTTCTGTAAATACTTGACAGGTGTATTACAAGGTGATACAATATAAGCATAAAGAAATACGAGAGGGATGAACATGACTACAGAAAAAGATAGTATGTTAAGAGTAAGGCTTACACAAAAGTAATCAGATGAACTGGATTCCATCATAGCTGAATTACAAGCACAGATGCCAGAAGCAAGTGTTACCACATTAAGTATAGCCAGATACTCACTAGAGAAGTATGTAAGTGATTATATTGCTAAGCGAGATGTAGACAAGGTTTTTATCGAAATAGATACTTCAGATGCAACAGATGATGATATTAAAAATATTTATAATCTTATTTCTAAGATGCTAGATGATGCAGAGGATATTTCTAACTATAATAATTAATCTTTACTTGAGAGTAAGGTGTTATCATCAAGATTATCAACTGAAAGGGAACATCACAAGTAATAAAATACTCGGGTGAGAATGGTATAAAGATTATAATACATGAAGTGACTGATGAAAATGGAAGAATAATTCATAGAGATTTTGATGCTGTAAGAATTGAATCTGGTCAATTAATTCATAAAAAATAGTGAGGTGAATTTGATGACTAAAAATGAAATTATAAAAATTTTAAGTGATATAATTAACAATTTTTTAGAAAGTAAAATTGATACTGACGAAGTTATTGAGCAACTCATTACAAGAATTAATCCTTTAGATATATATGAACTTGACGATGAACTTTTAATAACAGACTGTTATTTTGCAATAAAACATTTGGTGGAAGAAGGATATGAAACAACTATAAGAGAGCTCGAATATTTTAAAGAATGCTTCGAAGGACAACGGCTTTATAATATCAATGATAAAAATGAGTTTATTTTAGATTGTTAGATAATGTTTTGAGACCACACGATTTGGACTAGTGTGGCCTATCCTTTGTTAATACTTGATCCATCTATTGCATTTATGATATTATTATGATATCATAATGATACAAGAATAATATATAAAGGAGGAGCCTATGCAAGAGAAAATTTTAAAAGCAAAACCTGGAATGCCTTTTGTAGTACTTTTTATTTTACTATACCTTGCTGCAATTGCCTTCATAATTATAGGCGGAAATCTCTTAAGCAATCAGGTAACAGCCGGTGCCATCTTATTAGCTATTGGTATTATTTGGACGATGATTGGTTATATACCTTTTTTTGGATTTAAGATCATTAAGCCTCAAGAAGCGTTAGTTCTGACTGTGTTTGGAAAGTACACAGGAACTTTAAAAGAACCTGGTTTTTATTTCGTTAATCCATTTTCAGTAGCAGTTAATCCTGCTTATAAAACTCGACTTGGACAAAGCGATGATGTTGCAACTGTTTCCGTACCTAGTGTTAAAGTTGAAGGAGTTAGTCTTCAAAGCAATTATGTAAGCAAAAAAATATCTCTTAAAGTTATGACATTAAGTAACAGAAAACAAAAAATTAATGATGCCTTAGGTAATCCTGTAGAGGTAGGCATTGCTGTAGCATGGAGAGTTGTAGATACTGCTAAGGCAGTATTTAATGTAGATAATTATAAAGAATATCTTTCTCTCCAATGTGATGGTGCATTAAGAGATATCGTACGTATTTATCCCTACGATGTTAATCCTGGCATTGATACTACTGGAGATGGTGAACCTGATGAAGGAAGTCTTCGTGGGTCTAGTAAAGAAGTAGCTGAACGTATAAGAGATAAAATTCAAAGTAAAGTAGAAAATGCAGGCATTGAGATTTTAGAAGCACGCATTACTCATCTTGCTTATGCTCAGGAAATTGCTTCAGCTATGCTCCAAAGACAACAGGCAAGTGCTATTATTGATGCAAGAAAGATGATAGTTGATGGTGCTGTTGGTATGGTGGAAATGGCTTTGGAGATGCTTAATGAAAAAGAAGTAGTAGAACTTGACGAGGAGCGTAAAGCTGCCATGGTATCTAATCTTTTAGTTGTTCTTTGTGGCAACAGGGATGCCCAGCCCATAATTAATAGTGGTAGCTTGTACTAAAAATGGCTAGCAAAAAGCAAATCCCTTTACGTATATCTTCAAAGCTATATGAAGAGATAGCTGCCTGGGCAGAGGAAGATTTTCGTTCCATAAATGGTCAAATAGAATACCTTCTTACAGAATGTGTTAAACAAAGAAAAAAGAATGGAAGGCATATTCCGGAAGACATAGGTAAAAAAGAAGAATAAATAGAAACTAGGGTGTACACAGATACTTGGTTATATAACCAAGCATCTGTGTATTTTTGTATTAGCCAGAATCAGTAGCCAAAAAAGAAGATGGAACAGTTTAGACAAATAAGAATCACTTTATAATAAAGTTTTGTTAGTAGGGTGTTGTCTATTTATTTATACCGCCTTTTATGTTTAAAAAAAGTAGAGTATAATGTTGTAGGAAAATTAATTAAAATATTACTAAACAATTATTTTGATAATAAGATGGAAATAGATATATAAATATAAAATTAAAGATGAGGAAGAAGAGCCAATGAGAGTATTTATTGCCATTGATTTTAATAACAGATTAAAAGATTATTTGAAAGAAAAGCAAGATGAATTGAGAAAATATTGCACCAAAGGTAATTTTACTCATAAGGAAAATTTTCATCTTACTATTGTTTTTATAGGAGAAGTTAATGAGGGAGAAATTATAAAAATAAAAAAGTAATGGATGATACAGCAACGCAAATTGAAGAATTTACCCTTAGTCTTAGTGATTTTGATTATTTTAAAAGGCTAGGAGAATATATTCCTTGGATTGGTTTAGATGGAGAATTATCTAGTTTAAATAATTTATATAGTAAGCTTTATTCTCAACTTAAGTCTATTGGTTTTTCATTAGAAGAAAGGCCTCTAAAGCCTCATATTACTTTAGGAAGAAGGGTTCAGTTTAATAAGCCAAGCCAAATAATTAAGAAAGACTTTTTAATTGAGAAATTAAATATTCAGGTTTCTTCGATGGTTCTTATGGAAAGTGCTAGGATAAATAATAAATTAACTTATAGACTGATCTATGAAAAGAGCTTGGAATAAAGGATAAAAAAGTAAGGCATGGGAGGTTAGAAATTAGTAAATAGAAGTAAGAAAGCTTAGTGACAAAGAATATGACAAATATAATAGAATAAAATGTATTGTTTTTTGAAAATCTTGCTATTATAATATAGTGAGGTTTATTATAGATTATTTTATTATAATTTTTAATAACAAAGGAGAAAGATATGGATAAAAACCCTGTTGTAAACATTTTTATGGAAGATGGAAGTCAGATGAAAGTGGAATTATACCCTGATATAGCACCTAATACAGTTAATAATTTTATTTCTTTAGTTAAAAAAGGATTTTATGACGGTTTGATTTTTCACAGAGTCATAAAAGGCTTCATGATTCAAGGAGGAGATCCTCAAGGAACTGGAATGGGTGGACCTGGTTATAGCATTGAAGGTGAATTTAAAATGAATGGCTTTGATAATAATCTTAATCATACCAAGGGAGTTATTTCTATGGCTAGAGCACAAAATCCGGATTCTGCAGGCTCACAATTTTTTATTATGCACGAAGATTCTCCACATTTAGACGGTCAATATGCTGCTTTTGGTAAAGTGATTGAAGGAATAGAAGTAGTTGATAAGATAGCTAATGTAGAAACTGATTATTTTGATCGTCCAATAGAAGAACAAAAAATTAAATCTATGACCGTAGATACTTTTGGTAAAGAGTATCAAGAACCAGTTAAAATTTAAAGTATAAAAACAAGTAATTTTAAAACTTCTCTTTAATATAAGATTAATCTTTTTTTAGTGTGCAGTTTTTTGCACACTTTTTTTCTTTAAAAAGTTACGTTAAAAAACTTCCAAAATGGCAACAATAATAAAAAAGATTTTGGGAGTTGGTAGATTTGGCTAAGTACGATAATGCAAAAGCCATGAGGGAGTTAAGAAAGAGAAGAAAAGAAAGAAAGTTATGTACTCGATGTGGAAAGCCTGTCTTTGGTGAAAATGTTCAGTGTGATGCATGTAGGGAATACTGTAAGATGTATGCATTGCTTCATCCAAAGGAAAAAGTAATCATTAGAAATTTAAAAAGCTGGGAAGTCAAAAATAAAAAACTTTATGACATTCTTATAAATAAACGGATTACTATTCCACAATTAGCACAGATGATTGGTGTATCTGCAAGAAGTGTAGATAGGTGGGTGTTTGAAGGTTCTCTTCCTAAAATAGAAAACAGAGAAAAGGTTAATACTTATTTAAATATTGAAGTCTTTGAACTAGATTAGTAGTTTTTTATAAATTTTTAAATTTTAATTTCTATATTTTTTTAATAAGTGTTATAATGTATTGGTATTATTTACTACGGAGGTTAATTATGTGTTTAAATACAGTATTATTTGATTTGGATGGGACTCTTTTGCCTATTGATATGGATAGTTTCATGAGTATATATTTCGGAGAAATGGGGAAAATATTTATGGATATCGTAGACCCAAAAGAATTAATTTCTAATGTTTGGAAGGCTACCGAAGAAATGATGAACAACAACGAACAAAGAACTAATGAAGAAGTTTTTATGGAAGCCTTTGAAAAACATATGGGTAGGGATATCTCAATTTTTAAAGAAAGACTAGAATCTTTTTATGATGAAGAATTTATGAAGGTAAAAGAGGCAACAGGAGATGCTCCTTTAATGAGAAAGGCAGTTAATCTTTTAAAAGATAAGGGATATGATATGGTTGTTGCAACCAACCCTCTTTTTCCTAAAAAAGCTATTCTTCATAGAATAAGATGGGCAGGTTTTGAGCCTAATGACTTTAAGTATATCACATCTTATGAGGAAAGCTGTTACTGTAAACCTAATATTAAATTTTATGAAGAAGTTCTTAAAAATATTAATAAGAGTCCTAAGGAATGTATAATGGTAGGCAATGATGAAAAAGAAGATTTAGTAGCAGGCAAATTAGGAATAAAAACTTTTTTAATTGAAGATTATATTATTAAAAGAAAAGATTATAAAGTTTTGCCTACACACCGAGGAAAATATGAAGATTTTTATAATTTTGCATATGAATTACCAGAAATATCATAAAAATACTCTTGTATAGTTCGTACAAAAACACTACAGTATTTGATATTGTCATATGCAAAAACACAATAAATAGTTTAGAAATTAAAATACTTTATAGTAAAAATTACAGTACAATTAATCTAACTTATAAAAAATAAAAATATTTTTCATAAAAACCGTTGACAGCGGATAAAATGTGTGGTACTGTAAAAATAGGCTTTACGCCAAATAAATTATTGTTTTGGAGGATTTTAAATGAAAAAAGGCACAGTTAAATGGTTTAACGCAGAAAAAGGATTTGGATTTATTTCTGTCGAAGGAGAAGATGATGTATTCGTACATTTTTCTGCTATCCAAGGAGAAGGATTCAAAACTTTGGAAGAAGGTCAAGCAGTAGAATTCGACGTTGTCGAAGGTGCTAGAGGACCTCAAGCAGCGAATGTATCTAAATTATAATAATTATATAATTTAAATATATCGCTACACAATACCACCCAATGGGTGGTATTTTTATTTTAAAAGAGTTAAACATTTATGATATTTATGTTATAATTTATGCAACTTTTTTAAATTATTATGTTATAATTTAAGAAACTTTTTTTATCAACATTAAGGAGGAAGTCTAATGAGCCAGATTAA
>JAAYRK010000030.1 GCA_012518815.1 Candidatus Epulonipiscium sp.
CCTGTGGCTCCCATAATTCCAATGGTGCTTCCTGCCTTAACTTCAAAAGAAATATCTTTTAGGGCTAAATGGCCATCGTATTCAAATTCTACATTATTAAAGGCAATATTCCCTTTTATCTTTTGTGGTATCACAGGATTTTCAGGATTTTTTATAACTGTTTCTTCTTTAAAGATATTTTCTATTTTTCTACTTGAAGCTAAAGCACGGGCTAACAAGTTTGTAAGCCATCCAAGTAAGCGCATGGGCCAAATAAGCATATAAATATAATTACTAAATGCCACTAATACTCCAATGCTTATATGTTCATTTATAATCATAAGGCCTCCTGCCACAATAACTATTACAATAACTAAGTTAGATAAAAATTCTATCATTGGATTATAATGAGCCCAGATTCCTGCTTGCTCAAGGTTTAGATTGAAATTCTTTTCGTTTTCAATTAAAAATTTCCTTATTTCATATTTTTCTCTTCCAAAAGCTTTAACTAGCCTTACCCCTGCTATATTTTCCTGGGCAATTGTATTAATAACTGCCCCTTGGTCACTAATTTTTTCATAGGCTTCTCCTACTCTTTTTTCAAGTTTGTATGCAATAAGCCCGATAAAAGGCATAAGAGACAAACTAATTATGGCTAACTTCCAATTAAGCAAAAAGAGTAAAATAGATGCAATAATAAAATAAAAAACTTGCTCTAAAAATAACATCAATCCATAGCTTACAGCTTGCCAAATATTATCCGTATCTTCTTTAATTCTAGACATAAGTTCTCCTGTATTCATTTTGTCAAAAAATGAAAAAGATAAACTTTGAATATGATCAAATAAATCTTTTCTAATATCTACAATTGTCTTAGAGCTAACCACATCAAATATCATTTCTTTAGCATATCCTAAAAACCCTCTGGCAACTGTAATAAATACTAAAGCTAAAAGAGCTTCTTTAAATAACTCTAACTTTCCCCCAATAATTACTTCATCCACAATTATTCTATTAAAATATGGATTAAACATATCCAATATTAATCCTAATAACATTGCTATAAATCCAATAAAATAAATTTTTCCGTACTTTTTTATATAAATAAATAAACGTCCCATAGTTATACCCCTCCTGTTGATAAAGAACCCTTGTATATAAAATGATTTTCTTTATAAAAAATATTTATAAAAGGTCATGGCTTAGCCATGACCTTTAAAAATATACAAAAAGGCCACGGGTAATAATACCCATGGCCTTAATTAATATATATCAATGAATTAATTGCTATAAAACAATAAATCCTTTTGAGGCAGGGCTATTATTATTCAAAAAATTATATTTAGATAATTTATCAATTCTATTATTTCCATGAAAATGAATATTAATTAAAATCATAATCCTACCTCCTTTTCTTAATAATATATGCTATTGTATAATAAATAGTCAAAATTCATTTGTCAATAGTTGTAATGAAAATGTAATAAAGCAAAAAAAGCGTACAATGTACGCTTTTATAGTTAAGAAGAAAATGCTTCTTTATCTTTTACCTTTAAAGCCTTCTCTCTTTCTAAAACAACTACTTCAACTTCCGGAGTTGTTGATGTAATGTAACTTTCTATGTCATTTGTAAGGAATCTGTAAATCTTATTTTTCATTGTTTCCCCGATAACCAATTCAGTAATATTATTTTCTTTAATAAAACTTGCTATTCGTTCAGGTACATTATCATCACAAACTACATGTACTTCTGCCCCTAGCTTAGAAGCATAATCAAATAATTCTTGAAGTAATTCTCCTGTATCATTTTTTGCTAAAATACTGTTTCCTTGTTCTACGTGAAGTATATGTAACTCTCCACCCAATTGTTCTGCTAATTCAGCCCCTTTTTTAATAAGCCTGCGGCTGTTTTGTTGAATTGTAATGCAAGCTAAAATCTTTTGTTTCATTTAATCCCCCCCTCATGGAGATATATAAATAGGCTTATTTCATCTATTACATTGTATCATATTTTATAAAAATATACTATTACTTATTTGATATCCCATTCCAAAAATCTTTAGTTTCTAGTCCCAATCTCCATATAGCAATCCCTTGCAAACCTTTATCTTTAGCTAATTTCATTTTAAATTGACTGCTTTGTAAATTTTCAAACCAGACAATCCTATCGTCTCCATTTTCATCTTTATACCTATAATAAGGAACTTTATAAGTATCATTCCATAAAATTTTTCCTCCATATTTTTTTAGATAATTATTAATTTCAGATACCGTAACAGCCTTACCATTTTTCCCATCAATGGACCAATCATATCCGTAAGCCGCAATTCCCATTAACAATTTCTGTGGAGGAATTTCTTTTACTGCGTAGTTAATTACTTTTTCTACCCAGCCGTATGAGGCTACAGGCCCTGGTACTCCACCTGACCAATGCTCATCATAAGTCATTATAATCACCCGGTCTGCATATTGGCCTATAGCTTTATAATCATAGGCCCCAGTCCAATTATCTCTTAAATAATCAGCAGTTTTAGCAGGAAGGGTTGCTGAAACCATATAACCTTTAGGACCCAACTCGGCCTTTAATTCTTTAATAAAAGATGTATATTCTGCCCTACTATCAGGCCCAAGACCTTCAATATCTACTTCTACACCATTATATCCGTACTTTTCTATTTCTGCTAATACGCTTTTTACTAGCTTATCCCTAAGAACTGGATCCTCTAAAACTTCTTCAGCTAATTCTTTATGAAATCTTCCCCCTTGGGCATTATGGATTAACATAAGAGAATTAATTTCCTTTTGATTAGAGTAAGCTATTGTTTCCTCTGGAGGATAATCTGTCTCCAAGCTTCCATCTATTCTCATGCCATGACTAAAACTAGCTATATCCGTTATTTTTGCGTTGTTGTTTTTCAAAGAATTATAAGAACTTAAATGTCCTTCATAATACTTTACTGTAAAGCCAAGAACCGTATCAAATTTATAGGCTATTATCTTCATTTCATCAAGAGAAACTTCAGGCCCTTCAATAATTATTGAAGGGGGAACTACTCTTAAGAGTTGTCCTATATAAATAGTTTCTGATTTTAACTTATTCCATTCCATCAAATCAGAAACGGATACTTTATGTTTTGAGGCAATTCCATAAAGAGTATCTCCTTTTTGAACAAGATAATCTGAAGCTTTTGGCAAGCTACTATTAATTAATACAACCTTAGCCTTATGATCCCAATCTACAGGAATCTTAAAAGATTCTGAAACAAATCGAATAGGAACCATCAGCCTTCCATTATAGATCCTTGGAGCTGCGTCTAAAAAATGCACCTTTCCATTTACAAATGCTTTAGTTGAATTAGCTTGTAACTCAATAGTCGTATCATCTTTTTTAATTACTGCAACTTTTTCTTTTGACTTCCAATGAACATAGGCCCCTAAACTTTCTCCCACTATACGAATGGGCACAAGAACCCTACCGTTTTCTATGACAGGTGAAGTATCTGAATTTACATATCTATTATTAATACGAAGTTGAATTGAATTAGTCTGATTAAAGGAAGAAGCTGCCGCATAAGTCTTTGTAGAAGGACTTTGAAGCATCAAAGTTGCTGCAATAATTGAGCCAGTCATAAATTTAACAGAGCTAACTTTTATGGTAGGATAAGTTTTTTCAATATATTTTCTTATATTATTTTTTTCTTTTTCTAAAGTTTGTTCTCCAAATTCCTTAGAGAACTCAACATCATCTGGTAAATAAATAATTAAGTGATATTCTCCATTTTCATAAATTAATCTTTGAGCATAAGAAGTCCAATCCATGCTTTCCCTTCTTTCCATAATTAAAGGCACTTAAATCTAAAAAAGCCTTTAAGTCAGTATATTATTATTATGGAAAGAACTATAAAAATTATCCTAGTAATCATTTAATCTTCGAGGTCCTGCCAGTATTTCCCTAGCTATATACATGGTACCATCATCCTTTGTCTTTACATTCCACTTGATTAACATAATATATCCATCAATAATTTCAATCCCCGTTATGCACCTGGGATGAACGCAACTCCCATCATTAAAATATGCAGCTTCACCTAATTCAGGAAATGAAGGTTTATGACTATGCCCTGCTACAAGAATATGTTTTTCTTTTTCTACCCATTTAGTTAACCTTTCTCTCACTGCTTTTTTCTTATTATAATTTTTTGCTGCTCTAGTTGGGTCCTTTATTCCAAATACATTTAAAGGTCTCCATAAATATCTGACTAAAAATCTTGCTAAAATCCACAATGTATCATTAATCAAATCTCCTTGATGTCCATGGAGTAAAAGAATCTTCTTTCCTGAAACTTTATGCTTTAAAATTAGTCCTTCATGAAATTTAATATTTTTAAACAAAGGAACATGTCTTTTTAAGGCTTCATCATAATAGTTCCATAATTTTTTCTCTACAAATCTTTGTGATCTTTTTACAATATCGTGATTTCCATAGATAAAATATAAGCGGCCTTCATTATAAAATCTAGATAAAAGCCAAAAAACATGGCTGTGGGTTTGTACAATTTCAGTCATATCACTGTTTTCCCACAGCTCATCGCCATCTCCTAATTCTATATAACTATATCCCCTATTAAAATAATATGATAAAGCATAAAAGTAAATATGTTGATTTCTAGCAAAATCATCTGCCCAACTTCCATCTCCCCTATGACAATCACTCATTATGATAATCTTTGAACTATCATCAAAAAGAACTTCTTCTGCCGACTCAAAAACTTTTGATACCCTTTTTAATGTATCCATTCTACCACCACTAAATATAATTCTATAACATTATATTCAATGGCATCTTTTTAAGAACACCTTAAATCTTTCTAAACACAGATAGCTTTTATGAAGGCTAAATAATCTAAAAATTTCTCGTGCTTTTCTCATGATATTTAAATCATTTCTTTTTATGTTTTACAAGCAAGTAAAAAAATCAGTAATTTTAACCTTTTAAAATCTTTATATATACTTTTCTGTTTCTAGGACCATCAAACTCACAAAAATATACACTCTGCCAAGTTCCTAAAACAGGCTTTCCTTCATGAATTATTATAGTCTTTTCTGCTCCCACAAAAGAAGATTTAAGATGAGCATGAGAATTGCCCTCAAAATGCCTATAATCGCCCTTAATAGGAAATACTTTATCAAGAGCAACAAGCATATCTCTTACTACATCTGGATCAGCATTTTCATTTATAGTAATTCCTGCTGTTGTATGAGGACAATAAACTACTGCAATACCCTCATTAATATCAGCTTTTTCTATTGCTTGCCTAAGTAAATGTGTAATATCCAAAAACTCTTGGCTCTTATTAGTTGAAATTTGAAATTGAAATAAATTATTCATAAACCTACCTCTTTCTATACTTTTTAATAATTATAATCAATAATTTTTCTTTAATTATATCAATTAAAAACTAATTAACAAATAAAATGAGCATATATTTTTATATGCCCATCCAAAGTATTTTCTATGATTTTAGCAAATCTCCAAGGTAAAGATTTGTAACTGGTATATTCATCTCCCCAATTTTAGCATTCCCAAAATCGCCATGGCAATCAGAACCAGCCGTTATAAGCAAGCCTCTATCTTTACAAATATCTAAACATATCTTAGTTATTTCCTTAGTATGAGTAGGATAGTAACACTCCATGCCATCAATTCCAAAATCAATTAAGCTTTCTATTCTTTTTTTAAAGATAGTCATATCCCTTTCTTTAATAGTCTCCCCTGGATGAGCTAAAACTGCCTTCCCCCCAGCATTATGAATGTATTTACATACTTCCTTTACTGAAGGAAAATCTACACAATCATAGGAGCAGTTATATTTAGGGTAAAGCTCAAAACCTTCTCTAAGACTTTTTGTAATACCTTTTTCCATAAAATAATGTAGTGCTTTCCAACCACCCTTTTTATTATCATAATTAAAAGATAAAAAGTCCTGTAAAGATATATTATTAAAATCCTCTTGCATTTTCTTAATTAACTTAACACTAATCTCATCAAGTAAAAAACGGTTTCTTTTAACAAATTTATAAAAGACATCATCATATAAATTGACTCCATAACCTAGGATATGAATATCCTCTCCCTTATAAAGAGAATCTAACTCAACTGCAGAAATAAAGCCTATATCATATCCTTTGGAGATTTTTTCTAATTCTTTAGAACCTTCTAAGACATTATGATCGGCAATAGCCAACAAGCCCACACCTTTTTCTAAAGCCGTAGATAAAATATCTTTTGGAGACATCGTTCCGTCCGAATAATATGAATGAATATGTAAATCTGCAACTTTCTCAATCATGGGCAATCTCCTTATTAAAAACAGGCAGTAAGACTAGTTAATGTCCTCTGCCTATTTTTTATTAATTATTATTTCCTTTTTGTAAAAAATAATTTACTCTAACTCCTCTTTAAAAGCATCACAACCCGAGCATATACCTACAACTCTTCCATCATTTAAAGATGCCTCGTTGCTACATAATCCAAAATCCCAAAAATAAAACATACCTTTTAATCTTAAAAAATAAGCGCAATTACTACATCTATTAAAAGATACTTGATTTACAACTTTACTCCATCTTCTAAAACAACGTTCGGAATGTTCATCTAATAACTTTTCTTCCTTATTTAATTCTTCTTCAGGAACATTAGAAGGTGTTTCTGTCCACATATTTCCAGATTCAAAGGCAATGTATTTATTATTAGGGGAATAAATACTAACAATAGTATCACTAAGAGATTCTGATAAAAACTGAATCTCACAACCTTTACTTAATGATAAAGAAAGATCATAAGGACTAATTTGTTTAAATTCAACGACAGTGGCACCAATAAGTTCATTTAAAACAGGTATAATATCTTCTGCATCGTCATAATGACCACAAAGTATCATAGAATCTTTGATTATCCGCCATGCACAAGATTCAGTCATTAACTTCCAACCCTTGTTTGCTTTATCTTCATCAGACCACTCTTCTAAATCTCTATCATTTAAATCTATAGTTATATTATTATCCATATTTATTCTAACACTAATGCATTCCAAGCCAATTAAAGATTCAAGTAGCTCTGGTATATCATAACTCATAATTGTTCCTCCTTCCTATTCTAGGTCGTCAAAAAATTATTCTTTATATTTTAAAGTATTTATTTACTAAAGGATGGATTTTAATTGTTTATTTTTTATTTATTGTAGATAAATATCAAAAGACTGCTAAAAATATCAGCTAACATACTAATAATACTATAATATAAAAATATAGTCAATTTTTGAAATTAAAAAATCTTTATTTTGCTATTAGTTGCAAAATAAAGATTTAATCAAGTTATCAAGGCTTATTTAATTTGAATTAAATATAATCATCAATATAAAAAATTCTCTACCAAAAATAATTTTCTTAAATATCCAGTTGACTAAAATTATTTAAGCTTACTGTTAAAAAATTATCTTAATTAATTTTTTTAATATATATTAAACTTTTTCCTAATAGCTATACTTTTTATTATTAATTTAAATACATCACCAAAACAATAATTTTATACTTTTAAATTTTATTTAATATTACTATATGGCTTAATTATCGTCAATACAAAATATAAAATTTTCTTAATTATAATATAATAATTGAAAGTAGGATTTCTTCATCAATATACAATATTAATCATGATAAAATAGTACTATTTACAATATCAGCTTAAGCTTGTATACTATAAGTAATAGTAGGAATATAGTTAATAGTTTGACTATTAACAAACAATAAACTACTTTATAACTTTTATCAATCAAATTATTTAAGTTGCACAAATTTAAAAGGAACGGTCTAGTTCCGCTCCTTTTATCTCTAAAAATTACTTGAATTCTTTAAATACTTCTTTTTTAGCTCCGCAGATTGGACATAATCCTGGTGCTTCATCCAAAACCGTATAGCCACAAACAGGGCATATGTAAACAGCTTCAAGAGCATAATCTTTCCCCGCTTTGGCCGCCTCTTGTGCTTCTTTAAACATTTTAACATGAATTTTTTCAGCCTCCAGTGCATAATGAAAAGAACGTTTTGCTCCTTTTTCATCCTGATATTCTGCAGTATTTAAGTATACGGGATACATTTGTTCCACTTCGTGGAGTTCTCCATCTATGGCACCTTGAAGATTTTCAACAGTTGTTGTATTGCCAAAGACAGCTCCTGAAGGAACAGTAAAATCTCCTTTTTGTTCTTTTAATACATTAAAGTGATTATTTGCATGAACATATTCTGCATAAGCTATGGCTTCAAAAAGTGTTCCGATATTATTAAGTCCTTCTTTTCTTGCAACTTCACCCCAAATAAGATAACGCATATGAGCCATGCTTTCACCACCATAAGCTGAACGTAAGAAATCGGCTGTCATTGCATTATTAACCATAATATACCTCCTCAATTATACAATATATTGATTATGTTATGCAATATGAGGCTTTTTATACATTAAAAAACCTTAAAAAATAATATCTTAATAATATACATCATTGGTGTCAAATTATGTAGAAAAATTAATTAAATTGTCTTATAATAGTAATACAAAACAGAACGCCCTTTGTGAATTAGAATGGGGGACGATACCATGCGTTTAGTTCCAGTAAATTGTTTAAAAGGTGGAGAAATTATTGCAAAAACCGTTATCGATGAAAACGGTTCTAGATTGCTTGCAAAAAATACAAGCTTTAAAAGCTACTACAAAAAGAAATTACAGGCTAGAGGAATTGATAGAATATATATTGCTGATAAACTTTCAGAAGGAATTGAAATTAAGGATGTTATCTCAGAAAAAACCAGATTAAGGACAATAAATTTAGTCAAAGATACTCTATCTATCTTTAAAGCTACCCAACAAATTGATGTAACTCAACTTAAAACATCAGTTATCCAGATTGTAGATGATATACTAAGTAATAAAGAAATACTGTATGATATGGTGGATATAAAATCAAAAGATGATTATACTTATGGCCATTCTGTTAATGTCGCAGTTTTATGTGTTATGCTTGGAAGAAAAATAGGTGCTGAAAAGTCATATTTAAAGAAACTTGCCTTGGGTGGTTTACTTCATGACTTTGGTAAAATATTGGTTCCTGATGAAATATTAAATAAGCCTGATAAATTATCTAAGGATGAATTTGATATTATTAAACAGCATCCTTCCCATGGTTATCAAATATTTAAAGATCATCCTTTATTAACACCAATAAGTAAAGTAATGATTCTTATGCATCACGAAAAAGTAAATGGTGAGGGATATCCTTTGGGAATAACTAAAAACCAAATTCATGAAGGGGCTAGAATTTGTTCAGTTTGCGATGTGTTTGATGCCATGACTAGTAAAAGAGCATATAGAAATGAGTATACTATTGTAAATACTTTAAATGAAATGGAAAGAATGACAAAAGATCATTTAGATGAAGATTTGTTTAAAACCTTTAGAGGTATGATATGTTATTATCCTGTAGGAACTACTGTATTATTAAGTAATGATACTATTGCAATTGTTGAACAAAATAAAATAGGTTCCATAGACAGACCAACTGTAAGAGTTATTTATGATTTAAAAAATAATGAAGAAATCTTTAGGAGAGTTGATTTATCAGCTACTAAAGAGTTAAAAGTCGAACGGGAGTTAATTTCTGAAGAATATATGAATAATCCTTCTATTTTAAGAGCAATGAGGCCATAATAAGTATTTATTCTATAATCAAAGATACTAAAAAAGCAGCAAAAAGCTGCTTTTTTTAATAGTAGGGGTAAGGATACTGGTATTGATAAGGGTATTGATAGTATGGATATTGATAATAGGGGTATCCATAAAAAGGAGTTCTCCTGCGAAAATTTCTCCTTCTTCCAAAGAGCTCTGTAAGTAAAAGTGCTCCTGCTAATGAGCGGACTAATCTGTATCTTGGAATTCTTTGTCTATCCATATCCCCTTCGTCAAGAAGTTCTGGCATTTCTTCTATAACCCTTTCGTAAACCCTATCAATCATTTGTTCTATCATTTCTTGATCCGGATATTCATTATACATAGGGCTTCCGTTATAATCCATCCTGTCACATTCATATTCTATATGTTTTTGAATTCTTTGATTTAGTTCTGGATACATTCTTTTCATATATTCCATATCTCTTTCGTCTAAATCATCCATATAATTCATGCCAGCTTGATAAGGCCCCATATTATACATGCCAGCTTGAAAGGGTGCTTGATTCATCATTGGTTGCTGTCTTATACTTTCTTCTATTCCTTTATAATCTTCATTATCTAGTTCATAATCCTTAGACATTCATATTTCCTCCCTATACATTTTTTATTTCCAATAACAATATATGCATAAGGCTTTAATTGGTTCTTATATTAAAAAAAATCCCTGAAATTCAGGGATTTTAGCCATTATAACGAACATCGACAGCTTTGAGCTTCCATATTTTATTTGCATATTCTTTAATTGTTCTGTCACTAGAAAACTTACCGCTAGATGCCATATTAACAATTTGTATTTTAAGCCATTTTTCTCTGTCTTTATAAGCTTCAACCATTCTTTTATGAGTTTCTGCATAGCTTTCAAAGTCTTTAAGTACAAAGTAATGATCTCCTCCATTTAGTAAACTCTCATAAATATCTCTAAATAACTCTGTATTCTCTGGACATAAGAAACCATTAATCAACTGTGTTAATACTAAGCGTATATCCTGATTCATATTATATATGTCCCAAGGATTGTATCTGCCAGTTTTATAATAATCCATAGCTTCCTCTGCAGTTAAGCCAAATATAAATATATTGTCGTCGCCAACTTCTTCTTTTATTTCTATATTAGCACCATCTAATGTGCCAATAGTCACTGCACCATTCAACATGAACTTCATGTTACCTGTGCCAGAAGCTTCTTTACCCGCAGTTGAAATCTGCTGGCTTATATCGGCAGCTGGAAATAACTTTTCAGCAGCTGATACATTGTAATTTTCAATAAATACAACTTTAATTTTTCCATTAATGGAGGAATCATTATTAATTACATCTGCAACACAATTAATTAGCTTTATTATAAGTTTAGCCATTTTATATGCAGAAGCTGCTTTTGCACCAAAAATAAAGGTATGAGGATAAAAATCCATGTCAGGGTTTGCTTTTAAATTATTGTATAAGTACATTACATGAAGTATATTTAAAAGCTGTCTTTTATATTCATGAAGCCTTTTTATTTGAATATCAAAAATAGAATTTGGGTCAACTTCAATATTATTTCGTTCTTTTATAAACTGTGCTAATTTCACTTTGTTTTCATATTTTATTTCCATAAATCTCTTTCTAAAAGCCTCATCTTCTTTATAGGGCAAAAGTTTTTTAAGCTCGTATAAGTCTGTAACCCATCCATCCCCTATAGTATCAGTTATTAACTCTGCAAGACTTGGATTAGCTTTTAAAAGCCACCTTCTTTGAGTAATACCATTTGTTTTATTATTAAACCTCTCAGGGTAAATTTCATAAAAATCTTTTAAAACATCATGCTTTAAGATTTCTGTATGAAGAGCAGCTACCCCGTTAACTGAATGACTACCTACTATAGCAAGATATGCCATTCTAACTTGACCATCTGCTACAATCGCCATCCGTCTTATTCTTTCACTGTCAAACTTATATTTATTTATCAACTTATAACAAAATCTTCGATTAATTTCTTCTACTATTTGATATATCCTTGGAAGAAGTCTACTAAATAATTCGATAGGCCATTGTTCCAAGGCTTCAGACATTATCGTGTGATTTGTATAAGAGCAAACTTTTCTTGTTATATCCCATGCTTCATCCCAAGACAAGTCTTCTTCATCTACAAGAATCCGCATAAGCTCTGCCACTGCTAATGAAGGATGGGTATCGTTCATTTGAAAGGCTACTTTATCAGGCATATCTTTAAAATCAGTATGATTAGCTTTATACCTGTTTACTGCCTGTTGAATACTAGCAGATATAAAGAAATATTGTTGCTTTAATCTTAATTCTTTACCCTTTATATGATTGTCACTAGGATATAATACTTTTACAATTATTTGTGCTAAGTTTTGCTCTTCTAAGGCCTTTTCATAGTCTCCTTGGTCAAATTTCTTTAAGTCGAATCTGTTTGCTGCCCTAGCATCCCATAGTCTTAAAGTATTTACCGTATAATTATTATAACCTACAATTGGAATATCATAGGGAACGGCAATAACAGATTGATAATCTTCTTGGATAAACTTGTCTTCACCGTTTTCTTTTTTCTCAACTCTTACATTTCCGCCAAATTTTACTTCGCAAGCATATTCAGGTCTGAATATTTCCCAAGGATTTCCATACTCTAGCCAGCTATCAGGATATTCTACTTGATATCCGTCAATAATTCTTTGCTCAAATATTCCATGTCTATATCTTATCCCACATCCATAAGCCGGATAGCCTAAAGTTGACAAAGAATCTAAAAAACATGCAGCTAATCTTCCTAAACCTCCATTACCAAGGCCTGGATCAGGTTCTTCTTCTTCAATGTCATTATAGCTAATACCTAGTTCCTCTAAAACCTCTTCCACTTCTTTCTTAACCATAAGATTAATAAGATTATTTCCCAAAGCTCTACCAGTTAAAAACTCCATGGATAAATAATAAACTACTTTTGCATCTTCTTTTTTATAAGTATTGTCAGTCTCAATCCACCTATCTGCAATAAGATCTTTTAACACAAAGGCAACTGCTTGGTAAACTTCTTGCTTTGATGCTTTATCTATTGTCTTTTTTGTCAATGTCTTAACCGTCTCTTTAACCTCTTCTTTAAATTCTTCTTTATTAAAGAAAAAATTCATTCAACCCCCCCATTTCTTATTAACTAACTGTTATAAAACCTTTCAAAGGCTTTAATAATATATTTATGGTCTAAAACTCCTCCCAATTCCCTAATAGAATGCATAGAGAGGATTGGATTACCAATATCTACACAGCTTATTCCTAATTGTTTTACAATAATAGGTCCTATAGTTGTTCCGCCCTTTAAATCTGAACGGTTTACAAAGTATTGAACAGGGACTCCTGCTTCTTTGCAGATTTCTTCAAATACGGAACTTGTACTTCCATCACTGGAATACTCCCGGTTAGCACTAATCTTTATTACAGGGCCACCGTTTATGATAGGCCTATTAGTAGGATCTTGCTTTTCTTCAAAATTTGGATGAAGAGCATGGGCCATATCTCCAGAAATCATAAAGGAATTAGCAAGAGACCTCAAATATCCTTCCCTATCCTTACCTAAAGAAAGCATAATCCTTTCTAGTATATAGGATGCTACCGGGGAATCTGCTCCCTCCTTGCTTGCACTTCCAACTTCTTCATTATCAAAACAAAACAATAAATTAATACCTTTTTTAGCTTTTGTATTAATTATTGCTTTAAGTCCAGCATGAACCATTGCTAAATCATCTAATTTAGGTGAAGAAATAAATTCTTCATTTACACCTATAATAGCTCCCTTTTCAACAGGATATAGGAATAAATCAAAATCCAATATTTTATCAGTATCTATACTTAAGTTATCGGCTAATAAATTAATCACTTTATTATTTACTTCTAATTCCTCTTTAATAACAGCCAAAAGAGGTAGTGTGTCTTTTTGCTTATTTAATTCTATTCCTTTATTAACTTCTCGATTCATGTGTATTGCAAGACTTGGAATAATAGCAATAGGATTTTTGAAGTCAACTAACATTTTCTTAGGCTTAAAAGGATTGTCCCCTTTTACAAAAACCCTTCCTGCAAGTGATAGAGGTCTGTCTAGCCAGCTATATAATATGGGACCGCCATAAGATTCTGTATTTAATTTTAAATAATTATTTGTTTTTATTTCTGGATATGGTTTTATCCTAAAACCAGGACTATCCGTATGACAAGCAATAATTTTAAAAGCCTCTTCTTCTACATCTCCTTCCCCTATATCAAAAGCAACAAGGGCTGAATCATTAATTATTGTAAAATAACTTTTATTCTTTTCTAACTCCCATTTTTGTGTTAAGTCAAGAGCAGTAAAACCATTGTCTATTAAGACCATCTCCAGCAGTTTGACTACATGAAATGGTGAAGGACTACTATTAATAAATGAAATAAGTTCTTTAGCCAATAAATTATCCATATATATCCCCCTTATATAGTTTTAGGGGGGCCAAAAGGCCTCCCCTATTATTATATCACAAAATATTTTATTTATTTATTTAATTCCTTAAACTTACATATTCAAAGCTTAAACGTCCTTATACCCTTTGTATGGTTAGATTAATATTTTCACCATTAATCTTCCATTCTCTTGAGTAACCTTCATTTACACTTTCTTCAGAAATATTATCTCCTAATACTTCTCCCGCTATTTCAGCTTTATTGTTTTCAATTATTTTAGCTAATTTTTCATTTCCATGATAGAAAAGATTAATATAGTCTTGTACTTCAAAGTCTGCTTCTTTTCTCATAGTTTGAACTTTACTTATTATTTCTCTTACAAAGCCTTCTTCAATTAATTCTTCTGTAAGATTTGTATCTAAAACAACTGTAAGATCTCTTTCACTTTCTGCAATAAAGCCTTCTTTTTGTGTAGCTTCTATTAGAAGGTCTTCTTCAAAAAGTTCTACCTTTTGCCCATCAAATTCGAAACTTAAAGGATTACCAGCTTTTAATTCATCCATTGATTTATTGCCATCTAGATTAGCTAAAGCTTCACGGATTTTTCCTACTAGCTTGCCATATTTAGGTCCTACAGTTTTTAGCTGAGGCTTAAAAGAATAAGTCGTAAAATCAGCTACATCTTCTGTAAAGACAACTTCTTTAATATTTAATTCTTCTGCAATAATATCTTTAAATAAATCTGGAAGTTCTTTATCTGTCTTTACATACATTGTGCTTAAAGGCTGTCTGTTCTTAATATTTGCTGCATTTCTACATGCTCTGCCTTGAACAACTATTCTAACAGCTTCATCCATATTTTCTTCTAAAGCCTTATCAATAAAATTATCATCAGCTTGTGGATAATAACATAAATGTACACTTTCTGGAGCAGTTTTATCCACATTAATCACAAGATTTCTGTAGATTTCTTCAGCCATAAAAGGTGTAAAAGGAGCAGTAATTTTAACTAAATCAACTAATACGGTATAAAGGGTCATAAAGGCATTAATCTTATCTTGTGGCATATCTTTATACCAAAAACGTTCTCTACTTCTTCTAACATACCAATTACTTAAATCATCTACAAATTCCTGTAATGCTCTTGATGCCTCAAATATTTTATAATTCTCAAGATTATTATCAACAAATTTAATTAATGAATGAAGTTTTGATAAAATCCATTTATCCATTAAGGACAATTTATCATATTCTAATTTATATTCCTTTGGATTAAATTTATCAATATTAGCATAAAGCACATAAAAGGCATAGGTATTCCAAAGAGTACCCATGAATTTTCTTTGGGCTTCACTTACAGCTTCACCATAAAATCTACTTGGCAGCCAGGGAGCACTGTTAGTATAAAAATACCATCTAACTGCATCGGCTCCTTGTTTATCTAAAACTGTCCAAGGATCTACTACATTACCTTTATGCTTACTCATCTTTAAGCCGTCTTTATCTTGAACCAAACCTAAAACAATAACATTTTTGTATGCTGGCTCGTCAAATAAAAGAGTAGATATAGCATGTAAAGTATAGAACCATCCTCTTGTTTGGTCTACAGCTTCACTTATAAAATTAGCTGGGAAGTTTTCTTCAAAAATCTCTTTGTTTTCAAAAGGATAATGCCATTGAGCAAAAGGCATTGAGCCAGAATCATACCAACAGTCAATAACTTCTGTTACCCTTTTCATACTGCCGCCACATTTTGGACAGTTAAGATATACATTATCGATATATGGTTTATGAAGCTCAATATCATCAGGCACATCTTGACCCATTTCTTTTAATTCAGCTATACTTCCTATAACATGACGATGCCCACAACTACATTCCCAAATAGGAAGGGGAGTTCCCCAATATCTTTCACGGCTTAAGCCCCAATCTATAACATTTTCAAGGAAATTACCAAAACGTCCATCACGGATATGTTCAGGATGCCAATTAATCTTTTTATTATTATTTACAAGCCTATCTTTTACTTCTGTCATTTTAATAAACCATGTGTCTCTGGCATAATATAGTAAAGCCGTGTCACATCTCCAACAGAAAGGATAAGAGTGTTCATAATCTATTGCTTTATAAAGAAGATTTCTTCCATCCAAATGCTTAATGATTTCAGGGTCTGCATCCTTAACAAAAACATCTTTCCAAGGAGTAACTGATTCTACAAACTTTCCTTGTTCATTAACCAATTGAACAAAAGGAAGGTCATAAATACGTCCTACTTTAGCGTCATCTTCCCCAAATGCAGGTGCAGCATGAACGATACCTGTACCATCTGTTAAAGTTACAAAATTATCGGATACAACATAATATGCCTTTTTATCTGGCTTTGCAAAATCAAACAAAGGTTCATATTCTATTCCAACTAAATCCTGTCCAGACACTTTATCTAATACTTCGTATTCTTCTGTTAAAACAGTATCTGCTAGAGCCTCTGCTAAAATATATACTTCATCAGAACACTTTGCCTTAATATAGCTTTCATTTGGATTTACAACTAAGGCAACGTTGGAAGGTAATGTCCATGGAGTTGTTGTCCATGCTAAAAGATAAACTTGCTTTTCATTTTTTACAGCAAATTTAACATATATTGAAGCTTCCTTAACATCTTTATATCCTTGAGCAACTTCGTGGCTTGATAAAGATGTCCCACAACGAGGACAATAAGGTACTATCTTATGTCCTTTATACAAAAGTCCTTGATCCCATATTTTTTTCAAAGACCACCAAACGGATTCAATATATTCATTATGATAAGTAACATATGGGTTTTTCATATCTGCCCAATAGCCTACCCTGTCACTCATTTTTTCCCATTCGTTTTGATACTTCCAAACACTGTCTTTACATTTTTTAATAAAAGGCTCTACTCCATATTTTTCAATTTCAGGTTTACCACTAATACCTAACATCTTTTCTACTTCCAATTCAACAGGAAGTCCATGGGTATCCCATCCTGCCTTACGAAGAACTTTAAAACCTTTCATTGTTTTATACCTAGGAATAATATCTTTTATAACCCTAGTAAGAATATGACCTATATGTGGCTTTCCATTTGCTGTAGGAGGTCCATCATAAAAAGTAAATGTAGGACAACCTTCCCTTTCGGCAATACTTTTTTCAAAAATATTATTTTCCTTCCAAAACTTGAGTATCTCTTTTTCCCGTTCAACAAAATTAAGGTCTGTTGAGACTTTGTTATACACAGTATATCCTCCATTCTCTTATTTTCCCTTATATAAATAAAAAACCTTCCATCCTTTAACAGGACGAAAGGGTTCCTTTCGTTATACCACCTGATATAATCAAATATTACACATACATAATTATATGCTTTCCTGTTAACGGCGGAATTCCGTCAGAGCCTACTGTTATTTCGGTCTGCCACTCCAAGGTGATCTTCCGTATTTCCTTTATCATGGGCTTCCACCATCCCCAATTCGCTATTGATTAGTGAAACACGTACTTGTCCTTTTCTTAGTGTTTACTCAAATATACAATATACAATTCAATATAATATTATAAAAAGAAATTCCTTATTTGTAAAGGCTTTTATTTAATTTAAATCAAAAATTATAGTTAAATCTTCTTTTTTATTATATTATTTTTTATGATATAATAAGAAAAATTTATTTTAACTCAATTTCTTTGATAAAAAAACTTTATAGGTGTATACTTAATTTTAGTAAACTTACTATATGAAAGGGAGTCTTAAATGAGCGGACTAAACTTAACTCTCCTTACAGACTTATATCAGTTAACGATGATGCAAGGATATAAGGAGGCTAATGTAAAAAACAATGAAGTCGTATTTGATTTGTTTTATCGTACTAATCCATCTAACTCCGGCTTTGCAATAGTCGCAGGCCTTGAACAGGCGATTGATTATATTAAAAATCTATCATTTTCTAATGAGGATGTAGATTATTTAAGATCTACTAATTTATTTAGTGAAGACTTTTTAGAGGATTTAAAGAACTTTAAATTTACTGGGGATATATATGCTATACCTGAAGGAACCGTAGTATTTCCCAAGGAGCCACTCCTTAGGGTTAAAGCTCCTATTTTTGAAGCACAATTTATAGAAACAGCACTATTAAACATAATTAATCATCAAAGCCTTATTGCAACAAAGGCAGCAAGGGTATGCTGGGCTGCTGAAGGTGATGCTGTCTTAGAATTTGGTTTAAGACGTGCTCAGGGACCTGATGCAGGAACATATGGTGCAAGAGCTGCTATAATTGGAGGCTGTTCTTCTACTTCCAATGTCTTAGCAGGCAGACTATTTAACGTACCTATTAGCGGAACCCATGCTCATAGTTGGGTTATGAGTTTCCCTGACGAACTCACGGCTTTTAGAGAGTATGCAAAAGTATTCCCCAATACCTGTATTCTTCTTGTAGATACATACGATACTCTTAAATCTGGTATTCCTAATGCTATTACTGTATTTAAAGAATTAAAAGAAAAAAATATTAAGCCCAAATTAATGGGAATCCGCCTTGATAGTGGAGACTTAGCTTATCTATCAAAAAAAGCAAGGATTATGTTAGATAATGCAGGATTCCCTGAAGCAGTCATTAGTGCTTCTAGTGATCTTGATGAATATCTTATTGCAGATTTAAAACGTCAAGGTGCCAAAATTAATGTATGGGGAGTAGGTACAAGATTAATAACTTCAAAAGATTGTCCTGCTTTTGGTGGTGTTTATAAACTATCCGCAGAAGCTGATAAAAATGGTAACTTTATACCAAAAATTAAACTATCTGAAAACCCAGATAAAGTAACAAACCCCGGTATTAAAAAGATAATAAGGGTTTACGAAAAATCAACTGGTAAGATAAAAGCAGATTTAATCGCATTAGAAGAAGAAACTTTCAGTGAGAATGAACCATTAAAATTATTTGACCCAGTAAATACGTGGAAACAAATGAAATTAAAACCCGGCGAATTTACTTTAAGAGAGTTATTGGTTCCAATTTTTATTAATGGAAAATGTGTATATGAATCTCCTTCTGTTTTGGATATACGAAAATATTGTCAAAAAGAATTATCAACTCTTTGGGATGAATGCAGAAGACTAACAAATCCTCACATTCTCCCTGTAGACTTATCGCAAAAATTATATGATTTAAAGAAAGAAATGATTGACGATATTAGAAAAGCTGATTTAGATTAATTTTTAATAATAAAGAAAAATAAAAGTGTGCAAGCACACTTTTATTTTTCTTTATTTTACATTATTAGGAGTTCTTATGCCTTCTGAAGCATTTTCAGTCTTAAAAATATTAGTCCTATTGTTTGTAGTATTGTTTCTTGTAGTTGTATTAGTAGTATTATTTCTATTAAGTGCATTATTTAAATTATCGTTCATAATATTAGGTAGAGTTCTGTTAGGTATTTGAGTTGTAATACCTCTTCTTACATTATCTTCTCTTGTGTTTAAATCTGCAGGGCTTAAATCTAAATCATTATCATATCCTAAACCATCGTCTACCCTACCATTATTATCCATAATGCCGTTTCCATTATCAAATATACCATCGTCATCGCGACCGTTTCTTGCCATTCTATTATTTGCACAAGCTGTAAGCAAAACAAATAGAGATAAAAGACCAACAACTATTATATATCCTCTTTTATTCATTAAAATATACCTCCTTTTATAGTTTCAATATTAGTGTCCCTCTATTTCTACGAAAAATGTTGTAATTTTTTTGGCAAAGGTGCAAAATAGTATGATATAATTAACATAATTATATATAATAAATAAATATATAATTTTATTTTTAAAACAGGAGGTCAATATGAGATCTTTACTTTGTATCTTATTAATTATTTTAAGCAATATATATTCTCTTATATTTTTAATAAAATATTCTTATTTAAAAAAATATGCTTCGAAAGATAAACAAGTCCAATATTCTTATAAATCTCTTCAAAAACTTACAAGAGCATTACTATTTTGTGCTGGTATTAAATTAAATGTAAAAGGAAAAGAAAATATTCCTAAGAACCAAACTGTTTTGTTTGTTGCCAATCATAAAAGTTACTTTGATATACCAATTCTAGTTAGTATAATTGATATTCCTATGGCTTTCATTGGAAAAATCCAACTTAAAAAAACGCCCGTAATATCTTTTTGGATGAAAAAAATAAATTGTATCTTTATGGATAGGGATGATATTCGTCAATCATTAAAATCTATAAATGAAGGAATTGAACAAATTAAAAATGGACAATCATTATTAATATTTCCTGAAGGAACAAGAATTATAGAAGAAGAATTAGGAGAATTTAAAAAAGGTAGCCTAAAACTTGCAAGTAAAACAAATGTCCCTATAATACCTATTTATATAGAAAATGCTCATAGAATATTAGAAAAACAGTTTCCTTGGGTTAAATCAACTAAGGTTAATGTTAATGTTGGCAGTCCAGTTGTGATAGAAGAATTAGATGAAGAAAACAAAAAGAATCTTGCAAAATACATTAAAAGCAAAGTTGAAGAATTAAAAATATAAAAGCGAAGGATCTAAATTTTCCTTCGCTTTTTATATTTTTTATTTTTATAGCATTGGAGATAAAAGTCTTGAAATAGATTCCTTAAATTTAATACCAAAGGCTCTATTTTCATATATTGCTTTTGTAATCTCTTTACTATCAGCTATATCTTTCATAAATTGCTCTTGAAGTTGACTATTAATTACTTTGTCATAAATAAAAGCATTAACTTCAAAATTCATTTTAAAACTTCTAATATCAAAGTTAGCTGTACCTACCGTGCTAATAACATCATCTACTAAAATCATCTTACTATGAAGAAATCCTTTTTCGTAAGTATAGCATTTAACACCTGCTTGTATAAGTTCTCCTACATAAGATAAAGATGCCCAGTAGACAAACAAATGGTCAGGCTTATTAGGTATAATTATCCGTACATCCACGCCAGATAAAGCAGCTAATTTTAATGCTTCTAGCAAACTATCGTCAGGAATAAAATAAGGAGTGTGAATATATATTCTTTTCTTTGCTAAATTTATCATTTTTAAATAACCGTTTTTAATTGAACTCCATTTTGAGTCTGGTCCACTAGATACAATTTGTATTCCTGTATAGCCTATACTTTCTTTAACTGGAAAGTATTTATCTTTTATAACATAAGGTTCTTTAGTAGAAAATCTCCAATCCAATAAAAATCTAAGCTCTAAATAATCAACCGCTCCACCTTGAATTCTTAAATGAGTATCTCTCCAATAACCCATTTTCTTTGATAGTCCAAGGTATTCCTTACCAATATTAATTCCCCCAACATAAGCAGTTTGCCCATCTATGATACATATCTTTCTATGATTTCTATAGTTGATACGAACATTAATGTATGGTAAAAAAGGTGGGAAAAAGCAACTAATTTTACCTCCTGCTTCAACGAGGGGATCAAAAAATCTCTTTGAAAGCCTGATGCAACCCATACCGTCATAAAGAACCCTTACTTCTACACCTTCGCTTGCTTTACGGGCTAAAAGTTCTATAATCCGCTTGCCTAACCAATCACTTCTAATAATATAGTATTCCATATGAATAAATTTTTTTGCATTCTTTATGTCCTCAATCATTTTGTCAAATTTATCATTTCCTTCATTAAATATTTCAACTGAGTTATCAGTAGTAAAAAGAGCATTATGAGATACTAAGTGAAGATAAATTAAATCTTTACTCTTTCTAATATTAGGATAGCTTATTTCAATATCTTTCCGGCTTAATACTTTTTCTTGCTGGTTAATCATTCTTTCTAGCCTGTCATCTTCTTCTTTAACTGCAAAAACCTTTTTCTTTCTTAAGTCCTGTCCCAAAAACAAATATAAGAAAAAGCCTAATATAGGAACAAAAAGCAAAATCATAAGCCAGGCCCATGTTGTTGAAGGATTTCTTCTTTCAAAAAAAACAAGTAGGATTGCAAGCAAAATATTAATAATTAAGATATTTTTTAGCAACCATAAAAGTCCATCAATAATGACCATAATGCTCCTCCTCTCAATATAATTATAGCAAAAAATAAGACAGAGGCTATGTAATTTAATAATTTTCTATTTCATATTTCTTAATTCAATGATACAATTATAGAAGAATTTATATAATAATTATATACTATCAAGTATCTAAGTAACAAAGGAGGACAACCAGTGCAAATTTGGCAAATTATTTTAATTGTTCTTGCTGTTTTAGCTCTTATTGTTGTTGGTTTATATTTTTTAGGCAAAAAAATGCAAACTAAAATGGATCAACAGCAAAGCTTAATTAATCAACACAAAATAACCACATCAATTCTTGTAATTGATAAGAAGAAGGAAAGAATTATTAATTCAAATCTTCCAAAAACAGTGATTGAACAATTTCCTAAAGTATATCGCTATAAAAAAATGCCTCTTGTAAAAGCAAAAGTAGGCCCACAAATAACTACCTTTATTTGCGATGATAAGGTATTTAAAAATCTTCCAACAAAAAAAGTTGTTAAAGTAGATGTTGCAGGGCTTTACATTGTTTCAATCAAATCATCTAAAAAATAATCTTTTGAAAATCCCTCCAAAAAGGAGGGGTTTTTATTTGACTTCATAATCAACTGATGCCCGGCTAACAACAATTTCTTTCATAAAATCAACAACTTTTAAATGCTCAGGATGAACAGCATATGCTTTAAGATCTTCATCTTTTTTAAATTCTGAGTATAAAACCAAGTCATAAGCATTTTCATAATTATAATTAATACCTACTTCTAAATATACAATTTCACTTATTTTATTCCTTAAGCCTTCAATTTTTTCCTTAGCTAGATTTAATACTTCCTCTTTGCTGCCAAAATTCGTGTTATCTTTAATTTGCCACATAACAATATGTTTTATCATTTGCTTTTCCCCCTGTAAAATATTTATTATAATTATAATATATGTTTATGTATATATTAAATAACAGACGATAAAATATAGTATTTGTTATTTACCTTAAGGGTAGACTGGAGGTTAACATGAAAAAAGTTAAAATCCTTTCAATCATTAATGAAATATACTGCAGGTTCCAAGATGATGAAGTCCCTGCCCTAAGTGCGCAGTTAACTTTCTACCTTACATTATCCTTTTTTCCATTTTTATTGTTTATCCTAACACTCCTTAGTTATACTCCTATTGGCTCTGATTTATTTCTATCATTTTTAGGTAATTTACTACCTAAGGAAACTTATACTTTAGTATATCATACACTTAAAGAAACTGCAGTGTATGGTACAATTAGAGAAAGTATAAAATTAAAAAATAGTACAACATTATTATCCTTTGGAATGATTACTACTTTATGGAGCGCCTCCAATGGCGTTAATTCTGTTATCAGAGGCTTAAATAAGGCCTACAACGAAGAAGAAACCCGTTCATATCTTAAACTTAGGGCTTTATCTTTAATTTTTACAGTAGTATTATCTGTAACAATTCTTTTATCTTTGGCACTTATTGTCTTTGGAAGAGTCATCGGACTTTACTTGCTTGTACGCTTAGGGTTAAACCATTGGTTTAGTACCTTATGGATTATGTTTAGACATCTTATTATGATTTCAACTATCTTTGTAGTATTGCTTTTTTTATATAAGTATATGCCTAACCGGAAACTTTTTTATAAAGAAGTCTTACCCGGCACTATTTTCTCTACAATCTTTTGGGTCTTACTTTCTAATCTTTTTTCTAAATATGTTAATAATTTTGGAAGATATAACATCATGTATGGAAGTATTGCAGGTATAATCATCTTGCTTTTATGGTTATATATGAGCAGCATTGTTCTCCTTATTGGTGGAGAAATCAATGGGGTTTTGACCTTTGCAAAGAAAGGGGAAGTAAAACCAAAATGCAAAAAATTCGGTTTTCCTATACCCTTTTCAAAAAAGAAGAAAAAAACTTCTTAAACTTTTTGCTTGTTTAAAAGAATTTAATCCCCCTTTATGTTTAACTCCTCTACAACTAATTTTTTTGATTGCCTTTGTTGTTTTTTTAAATTAATATAACCAATTGCTACTACAATAAATGAGCCTATAGCATCAACTATAAGGTCCTCCATAGTGTCTGTAAGAGCTCCCCTTCCAATCAGCACGACACCTTCTTCAGTAATAAACTTCTGCATATTTGTTCCTAGTATACTATCTGCAGCAAACTCATATATTTCCCAAACTGTTCCACAAGCTAGGGCAAAACAAAATGCAAATAATGCTACAAAAAAAGGACTTAAATGAATAAAAGGTTTTTCCATATCATTCAGATAGCTTACAATAAAAAAGCCCATAGCTCCTAACATGGCTGCACTAAAACCATGAAGAATTAAATCCCAATAGGGGATTTTAAAATAAAAGTTTCTAACTTCTCCAAGAAATATCGCACAAAATAAAAAAATAAAATATAATATTTCCATTAAATCTGGTATATCTATGCGATACTTTTGTTCAATTCTTGAAGGAAGAAATATGACAACCGTTCCAACTAAGCATTGAAGAATAGTCAATACATAATCACTTTTTACCCTATCATAGGGCTTATCCAAAGGATCGGTTGTAGGAGCAGTAATAAGCATATAAACTGAATAAATAAGAGATATAACAAGTAATCCTAAAACAATGATAAAAACTATATTCTTTCTTTTCTCGTACATCTTAACTTTAAGCTTCAATTTTATCACCTTGACCATTTTCTTTACTATAACTATATTTACTGCTATTATTAATTATGATATATATAGCTTTATAAATCAAATTTTTCTCTTTCTAAAATATAAAGTCATGAATTTATCTAAGACAAGTAACAAAAAAACAGTAGTATTCTACTGCTTTTTTAATTTTATTTAATACAATTACTAATCTTTTATTATCTTATAGAAAAACTTCATTTATGATACGGTTCACCCTTCATTATTTTAAACCATCTATATAATTGCTCCAGTAAAACTACTCTCATTAGCTGATGAGGAAAGGTCATTTTTGAAAAACTAAGTTGTTCATCTGCACGTTTTAGTAGTTCTTTTGAAAGCCCAATAGAACCTCCTATGATAAAAGTAATGTGGCTTTTCCCTAGCAAGCTTAAATCTTGTATTTTTTCTGCCATTTCTTCTGAGGAATATTGTTTGCCTTCTATTGCTAATGCAATTACATAGGCATCATCTTTTATATTTTTTAGTATTCTTTGTCCTTCTTTGTTTTTTATATTATCTTCTTGGGCTATACTCATTTTTTCAGATGTTTTTTCATCGGCTAGTTCTATTATTTCTAATTTGCAATACCTTGATAAACGTTTTGAATATTCATCAACAGCCATATGAAGATACTTTTCTTTAAGTTTTCCCACAGCAATAATTGTAATTTTCATAGTTACTCCTTATAAAATTAAAGGGCAAACCAAAAAGTCTGCCCCCTAAATATCTATATTCTTATTTTTTAACTCTTACTATTTCAGCACCCATGGCATTAAGCTTTTTCTCAATTTCTTCATAACCTCTATCAATATATTGAAGATTTGTTATGGTTGTTTTTCCTTCTGCAGCTAATGCCGCTAATACTAGCCCGGCTCCTGCACGAAGGTCTGTTGCACAAACTTGTGCTCCAGAAAGACTTTTCATGCCTTTTATAACTGCTACTCTACCTTCTACTTTAATATCTGCACCTAAGCGCTTAAGTTCATCTATGTATTGAAAACGATTTTCCCAAACACCTTCAGTTATAATACTTGTTCCATCTGCAACGCTAAGAAGAGCTGACATCTGAGGTTGTAAATCTGTTGGGAAACCAGGATAAGGCAAGGTCTTAACGTTTACTGCTTTAAGTCTATCTTTTGCGATAACCCTTATGTAATCATCTCCTACATCTAAGTCTACTCCCATCTCAAGAAGCTTTGCTGATATAGATTCCATATGTTTGGGAATTAAATTGTGGACAGTTACATCCCCTCCTGTAATAGCTCCTGCTATCATATATGTACCTGCTTCGATTTGGTCAGGTATAATCATATAGTTGGCACCAGATAATTCTTTTACACCTACAATACGAATTACATCTGTTCCAGCACCTTTAACCTTAGCTCCCATACTATTTAAGAAGTTAGCTGTATCAACCACATGAGGTTCTTTAGCTGCATTTTCTATTATAGTAGTACCTTCAGCTAGAACTGCTGCCAACATTATATTAATGGTTGCTCCTACACTAACAACGTCAAGATAAATCTTAGTACCTACCAACTTATCTGCACGTGCTTTTATCATTCCATGTTCTACAACAACATCGGCACCTAATGCTGTAAAGCCCTTTATATGTTGGTCTATAGGTCTAGTTCCAAAATTGCATCCACCTGGAAATGCAACTTCTGCTTTTTTATAGCGTCCAAGAAGTGCTCCTAATAGATAATAAGAAGCCCTTATCTTCTTGACTGCTTCATATGTAGCACAGAAATTATTCATATTTCTGCTGTCAATTTTCAATGTATGACGGTCTACAAATTCACAACTTACTCCCATCTCATTTAGAGTATCTGACAAGCTAATAACGTCATCAATATAGGGTAAGTTTTCAATATAACATATATCATTTGACAGTATTGCTGCAGGAATCATAGCAACAGCGGCATTTTTTGCGCCGCTTACATAAACTTCTCCTTGCAGTTTCCTTTTACCGTAAACAATCAATTCTTCCAACACAAACACCTCTTAATCGGATTTATCTACTTCATAAACATGTAAATTTTCATATTGTTAAATACTATAATTATGATATGTAAACAAAAAAATATTTCTTAAAAATATATCTGAAAAAAATTACAAACATAAACACCTAATCAATTATAACATTAAAATATAATAGAAGAAAGCCCCTTTATTAAAAATTATAGCTAAAATTGTATCTTTTAATTTTTTAATGCTATTTTATTGGTGTATGCGTTTATAAAAAAACTTCTTCCATCAGCTAAAGTTATTCTATAATAGGGTACAGCTTCTCCACCATTAGCTATCATTTCTTCCGATTCAAAGAGGTATCCTATATCAATTTTTTGAATAACAATAATATTATTTGAATCCTCTATCTTTTTAATTTGATTCATAAAGCCAAATAATATTTCATCTGGAGCATAAATACTTCTTGAAAACTCAGTATATTTAACAGGCTTCATTTTATAAATATTAGCATACTCAATTCCTCCAGGCTTAATAAATATTTCAACATAACTATTATAAATATAATCATCTTTATAAATTTCATAATAAAGAAACTTATATTGTCCTTTTCCTTCTTCGGTATAATCAATTTTTAAAGCGGATAAGTCATAATCCATTTTTCTTAAGAAGTTATCTGCCAATCTCTTAGCATCTTCTTTAGAATTTATTATTTGATTTGATGTATCAGGCTCTTCCTTATAAGTAATTCTTCCATCTGAGAAACCAATCTTTTTACCATCCATTTTATAAACTGTCTGAATAATACCTGGTTCAATATTTTCTATATATATACTAATCCCATCATTATTATTGAAAAAGTTTTTAAGAATAGCTTTTCTTTCATCTTCTGAAAAAGATACAGGAGCAAGGGTTAACTTTTTCATAGGTGGATATCTTTTGGGCAGCAAGGTATAGAGCATAATATTGTTTTCGTACAATAAATTTTTAATATTGCTCTCTTGTTGATTGCTTAAAGTATATGTTTTTGTACTCTTTTGATAATTCATATAAGCTAATACGATATTTAAAATAAGAAAAATTACAATAAGTATATTTTTAACCTTTGACCAATTCATACTACATTGCCCCTATATAAAAGATAATTATTGTTCATTCGTTGCTTTAATAAAATATTTATCTTCTCCTATATCAATAATCCAGTTTATTTCTGGGTTTTTATCTAAGGATTCTAGGTAGTAAGCCCAATACATATCTTTAATGTTTACTTCACCATTATAAGCTGAATTAAAGCTATTAATGGCCTCTAAGTAAGATACATTTAGCTCTTTTTCTTCGTCTAATAAGTAACCTTCCCAAGTTAATCTTTTGTATTGTTTTATTTTTTTGTTTTCTACAACAATCTTAATTGCGTGATTCATACCTATTTCTTCTGATATTTCCTGGGAAAATATAAATGGCATATCATTTATTATAAAATCAAAATAAAATTCCCAGCCCTTATCCGTTTCTTTTTTCTTAGACAAATAAATATAGCTTTCTAATGAAGAATAATTATTAAATACTTTTTGATGTTCATCTAGGAATTCCTTAGCAATTTGGTAGCTCTCAATAAAAGTTGTTTTTACACTACTAGTAGAACTAGTCTGATTAGTATACTCCATAACTCCATTGGGAAAATACTTAACCATTACATTTCCTTCGATATAAAAAACCGTTCCATCACTTATCTTTTGCATTCTTTTTAATGTTGGGTTAATAAAAAGTGGATTTACCATCTTGTCTAATTTTTCCTCATTAATTTTCCCTTCATTAATAAAAGAATTTTTTACTCCGATTAATTGATATGTGGGAAATTCATTGAATATAGGTAAAAATACATTGTTTTCAAATTGATTCATTCTTATTTGTTTTGTTGAATTATATATCATACCAGTAGGATTTTCACTAACACTATTAATAAGGTTGTACATACTTAATTTATCTTGCTTTATTGCAACAATATAAACTTTATTAGTCTTTTCATTAATAAAATAACAATTAATTTCTTGATTAATATTTTTATCAGGTATCACAAGTATTTGATTAAATTCAGGTATATAAGAAGCAAGACTGTTTTCAATTCCAGCTATGCCTGATACAGGTATAGGGTCTGTAAATGTATATAGAATAGACTTTTGAGAAAGCATTTTTCTCCAATCTATACTTTCTTCTTTTAAAAACTGTCCTTCAAAAAAGGCCTGGGCTAAAATATCCCCCAACTCATCTTGAGCAAGCTTAAATTCTTCACTGGATCTATTAAGTACATTATAGACCCCTCCTTCAAAACCTAAATTTATTATAATCCTTGTAGGTTGAAGAAAAGCTATGGGTTCTGCTGAATATTTTACAATACTAGACCTGTTTTTTGCCCATAAATTATAAAAAAAGTTACGGCTTGACAAATTGCCAAACCATAACTCTCCTGTCTGAAAGCAACTTATAATAATTAATACAAACAATAGAAATGTTTTAAACTTTGATTTGTCCATCTAAACCACCGTGTTATTTATTTTACTAATATCTCTAAACTACTTCTCTGACTAACACCTGTATCTGTAAGAATATTGTCAATTTTGATATCTTCTAGCTTTTTCTTAATAGTATTATCCTTGCAGTCTATTCTAAATTTAAAAGCCTTTTTATCATCTTCTTGTTGAGCAATTATTATGATATAATTATTACCTTCTTTTAACTCTATTAGCTGTGAAAATAGTCTAGAGGTACCAACCACTTGCGTATAAAGTTTAGAAGCATCTTCTAAATCATCTTGGTAAACAATAAAAGTAATAAGCATCCCTTCTTCTGCTTCACCAGAAATGTTCCTAAATTTATCAAATGTAACTTCATGTTTTTTTGTAATACCTGCCGTAATTTTTATTATATCTAAATCCATTACTCCTGCTTCTTCTACGCTAGTTGCTTTTTCAAAACTATCATCTACTGTATTTGCTCTTGCTTCGGCAGTAGAAAAAAACATGACAATTACTAAAATCCCAATATATAATAACTTACGCAATGTGTTACCTCCTTCCATATTAATATTTAAATCACTGCTATTCTATTATACAAAAAATATATTACAAAACAATTACATGCAGCTTAATTTTAAATTACAAGCTTTGTTTGGGAAATTTCAATGTTATAGTAGTTCCATTACCATACTCACTTTCTGCGTATATCTTACCATTGTGAAGTTCCATTATTTCTTTTGCAATTGCAAGTCCTAAACCAGTACCACCCATTTTTCTAGACCTAGCTTTATCTACCCTGTAAAAACGTTCAAAAATCCGTGGTAAGTCACTCTCAGGAATACCAAATCCCGTATCTGAAACGCTTACTAAAGCAAAGTCATCTTCTTCATATAGCTTTACATTAATTTCAGCATTCTCAGGACTATATTTTATAGCATTACTTATCACGTTACTTAACACTTGTTGAATCCTCTCAGAATCAATATTAACTACTATCTTCTTATTAGATATAGAATAATCTAACTTTTGATTTTTCTTTTGTGCAAGAATTTGGTGCTGCTCCACACTTTTTATGATAAGTTGGGTTATATTAACGGACTTAAAATTAAACTTTACTTGCTTATTATCTAGTCTTGACAACTCTAATAAGTCTTGAACTAATGCAGTCATTCTGTCGGCTTCATTATTTATAACTTGAAGAAAAGATACTGCTAAATTTTTATCTTCAATAGCACCATCGAGTAAAGTTTCTGCATAACTTTTTACAGTAGTTAGAGGCGTTCTTAGTTCATGGGAAACATTTGCAACAAACTCTTTTCTCATTTCATCAAGTTCTTTTTGTTCTGTCACGTCTTGTAAAACAATTATTACTCCATCGCTTTCGCCTTTTTTTCTTCCATAAGTAGCAAAGCAGCCATTAATATATTTATCCTTTACAAGCATTAAATGCTGCCTTATATAATCTGGTTTCATAGTAAGGAAGTCATTAAATATTAGTTCTATACCATTTCTTTTAAATATATCGTAAAAATAATTTTCTTCTTCTATCATATCAAGCATTTCATATGCCGCAGGATTTGCATGGATTAACATACCCTTTCTATCAAATGCCAAAATACCGTCTGCCATATGAGTAATAACTGTTTCAAGTTTATTTTTTTCACCAGATATGGTTAAAAGCATTTGATTTAATTCTTCCGCCATGTGGTTAAAACTTCCAGTTAGTTGTCCTATTTCATCATTAGATTTTACTTCAATTTTATTATCTAAATGTCCTTCTGCCATTTCTTTTGCTTTTTTAGTCAATATTTTTATTGGTTCTGTTAAGGTCTTAGCAAAATAAATACAAAAAATCATAGTTACAAATAATGCCAGAAATGATGCTATAACTATGATATTAGTAATTATTGCAATACTATTAGAGGTTTCTTGTGTAGAAGCTCGAATAAATATGATATTTTTAATTTCATTCTCAGATAATATGGGATAGGCATAATCAACATACTCTTGTACTAATCCACCTTCTAATATTTGAACGGGATTCCCTACTGAAGGTTTCTTATTAATAATTGTTTCATACACAACTCTTTTATTCCATTGCTCCTGGCCATTTTCCTCTATATCTGGAATAATTATATTTCCCTTAGGGTCTAATATGTATATTTTTTTATTTATAAAAATACTTCTATCTCCTACCCATGTATTTATTTCTCTCCATCTGGGATTAATAGAACCATCTTCAGACACTATGTTTTGTCTAATTGAGTCTGCAGTATTCTTAAGTTCATTATGTATCTTATTATATTCATGATCTCTAATTTGCCAAACAATAAAGGTACCACTAGAAATCATTACAATTAAAACTAAGGTTAAGTATATAAATACTAGCCTCCATTGTATGCTTTTCATACCACTACCCCTTAAAATAATACCCTACCCCTCGTTTTGTTAATATATATTCTGCTCGGCTCGGATCATCTTCTATTTTTTCTCTTAAGCGTCTTACGGTTACATCCACTGTGCGAATATCACCATAATACTCATAACCCCAAACTTTTTCTAGTAATATTTCTCTTGAAAAAACCTGTCCCTTTTGTCTAGCTAAAAACTTTAATAATTCAAATTCTCTAAGAGTTAGCTCTATAACTTCTCCATCTTTAGTTACTTCATATTTTTCAATGTCTATTTTTAAATTATTATGGACAATAAAATTTTTACTTTTTTCTTCTTTAATTTCTTTTTCTACTACTGCAACCCGTCTTAAGTTAGCCTTAACTCTAGCCATTAGTTCTCTTACACTAAAAGGTTTTGTCACATAATCATCTGCACCTAATTCCAAGCCTAAAACCTTATCTACTTCTTCAGCCCTTGCTGTTAGCATTACAATAGGAGTTTCTTTTTTTTCTCTTACTTTTCTGCATACCTGAAAGCCGTCTATTTTAGGCATCATTATATCTAGAAGAATTAAGTCAGGGTCTTTTGAAAAAATTATATCTAGTGCTTCTTCACCGTCATAAGCTACTAATACCTCATAGCCTTCTTTTTGTAGATTATAAGCAATGATATCAGCAATACTTTTTTCATCATCGACTACTAAAATCTTTTGACCCATTTAAATCACCATCCTGTCTCTATCCATTATATAAGTAGACCTTCTATCAATCTGTTATCATTATTGTATCAAAAATAATTATTTGTGTAAAACACATTATTATAAAAGGGCGAACTTATAACATGTTCGCCCAAAAACTCATCTTATTTGATTTATTTCTTATTTTAAGTAATTATAAGGATTTTTTGCTTCTCCATTGAGTCTTATTTCAAAGTGCAAGTGCGAACCTGTACTATTGCCGGTACTTCCCATGGCTGCAATTTGCTCACCCTTGGCAACCTTTTGACCTACAGAAACGTATACTTTACTTAAATGTGCATAATATGTTTCAAATCCATTTCCATGATTAATTCTTACCAGATAGCCATATCCTCCATGCCAACCAGCTTCAACTACTGTACCTCCGTCAGCCGCATATATAGGAGTTCCTACTGGTCCAGCTAAATCTATTCCAGCATGGAATCTTCCCCAACGTTGACCAAAAGTAGAAGTCAGTCTTCCTGATGTAGGCATTCTAAAAGAGCCTGTTGCACTCTTTGGTGGAGGAGTCTTTGTTCCTACAATAACTACGGATTCTTTTGGCTCTTTTAATACTTTTTCGGATATAATTTCTGTACCTTCTTCATATCCGTTTATCCTTACTTTGTAAGCCGTAATTTCTTTTTCTCCTTCTTCACCAGGTTCAACAACTTTTATATAAGTCTTATATTGTGTATCATCTTTTTCATATCTCACAGGTTTTTCGATAGGTTCAGTGTATTTAAATTCTTCCTTAGTCATTACTGATAATATCGGCTTTGGTATGTTAAGACTAATCTCTTGACCAATTTGTAAGATTCCTTCTTCTTCTAAATCAGGATTTGCTTTTAAGATATCCTCTACTGTAAGATTGTATCTTTCTGATACTCCCCACAAAGAGTCTCCTTCTTCTATCGTATAAATCTTTTGAGCTTCAGAACTCTTTGTTAAAAGAGTAACTCCTTCGTCAACCGAAATAATATCATCTAGAGATTTAACAAGTTTTTTCTCAACTTTAACATCTTCAACAAAAGAAATTAGTTCGGCTTTTATTCCTTCTTCAATATATTTAGCTTTAATTTTTTCAAGAACTGCTTGTGCATCATTATTATTAATAAGAACTGCTTGCTCTACACCGTCTACTTTAATTGAATAAGCATTTATATCGTAGGAAATCTGATTCTTTAATTTAAATATTAACTCTTCTTTTGCTATTATTTCTTTTTGTGAAGCACGAATAGGTTCAACAGTTAATTCGCTACAGATGTCAATTGTACCACCTAAATCTTCTTCAATACAAAGCTTAGCTTCTTTTAATAAATCCTCTGCCAATACTTCTTCAACAATAATCCCAACTTGTTCTTCACCTAATAATACAGAATAAGCATTAGGTGTTTGTGAAATCTCAAATCCTAAATAAAAAACTGCCGTTACTACAATAATTGCTACAAAAAGTCTAAAATACTTTATCATATCAATAGATTGTACCTTTTCTAAGCTACTCATAATTGTTTCCTCCATAAAATTTATTATGGCTTTCTTAATAAGTATGTAACACATTTGTAAAAAATACAATCTTATTTTAACAAATAGCAAATGATTTGTAAAGGCATAAATAAAAAAAAGTAGCCCCAAACAATTTTGGGGCCTTAATATCGGATAAATATTATCCCATTTCAACTATTACTTCATGTTCTTTATTATCTGATAAAGGAGGGATTATGTTAGAATCTAATTCTTGTCCATCTAAAATTACTCTCTTAACACCCTTTGATACATGATTTGGATTTTGTATTGTTATATTATATCTAGTTCCTCTAAATTCTCTTGTAACAGTATAACCATCCCATACTTTAGGAATACAAGGATCAATCTTTAGTCCATCATAATCTGGTTTGATTCCTAAAATCCATTGAGAAATAGTAACAAAATTCCATGCAGCTGTTCCAGTAAGCCATGAATTCTTTGCCTGTCCTTCATTTGGAGCATCTCTACCAGCAATCATTTGTGCATAAACATAGGGTTCTAATTTATGAATTTCACTTATTTCTTCTAGGTAAGCAGGTGCAATTCTTGAATATATTTCAAATGCACGATCTCCACGGCCTAAAACTGCCTCCGCACATGCAATCCAAGGATTGTTGTGACAGAAAATACCTGCGTTTTCTTTATATCCTGGAGGATAACTTGTTATTTCTCCTAACTTATAATCATAGCTAGTGTATGCAGGTTGATTTAATACAATACCATAAGGTGTATCTAATCTTTCTTTTACAGAATCTAATGCTTTCTGAGCCAAGCCCTCTTCTACACCTATACCAGCCATTACACAGAAACCTTGAGGCTCAATAAAGATTTGACCTTCTTTATTTTCTTTACTTCCAACTTTACCTCCAAAAGCATCATAAGCACGAAGGAACCATTCTCCATCATAACCATATTCTATAGTTGCCTTAACCATGTCATCTATATGCTTTTGAGCTTTCTTAGCATCTTCTTCTAAACCTCTTCTCTTACAAAGTTCAACGTATTCCTTACCGATAAATACAAACATACCAGCAATAAATACAGACTCAGCTACTCTACCATCAGGATCTCCATAAGTTTGGAAGGATTCTCCTGGCTCTGTAGAGAAGCAGTTAAGGTTTAGACAATCATTCCAGTCTGCTCTTCCAATTAGAGGAAGTCCATGAGGTCCTAAATTATTAACAACATGATAGAAAGATGCTGTTAAATGCTCAAATAAAGAGCCTGTGTTATCGGGGTTACAATCGTAAGGTACTTCTTCATCTAAGATAGCAAAATCCCCTGTTTCTTTTATGTAAGCACTAACTGCTAATATTAACCATAATGGGTCGTCATTAAAGCCTCCACCTATATCATGATTTCCTTTTTTAGTTAAAGGTTGATATTGGTGATAAGCACTTCCATCTTCAAATTGTGTAGCTGCAATATCAAGTATTCTTTCTCTAGCTCTGTCAGGAATTTGATGAACAAAACCTAGAATATCTTGGTTTGAATCCCTAAAGCCCATTCCCCTTCCAACTCCTGATTCAAAGTAGGAAGCACTTCTAGACATATTAAAGGTAACCATACATTGATAAGGATTCCATATATTAACCATGCGGTTTAATTTTTCATCATGGCTATCTAAAGTATATTTAGAAAGAAGTCCCTTCCAATACACCCTTAAATCTTCAAGAGCTTTTTCTACACATTCATTATCTTTAAATTGCTCTTGCATAGCATAAGCCTTTTCTTTATTGATTACGTTTAAAGCAATAAACTTTTCATCTTTATCATTTTCAACATATCCAAGAACAAAAACAAAGGTCTTTTCTTCTTCTGGTTTAAGGGTTAAATTAATTCCATGAGAAGCAATTGGAGCCCAACCACTTGCAACAGAATTATTAGATTTTCCTTGTGCTACTACCTGAGGAGTATTCAAATCGTTATATGCTCCAAGGAAACTATCTCTGTCACTGTCATAACCATCTATTTCAGTATTTACCCAATAAAAAGCATAATGATTTCTTCTTTCTCTATATTCAGTCTTATGATAAATTGCACTACCTTCAATTTCCACTTCCCCAGTACTTAAGTTTCTTTGGAAATTGGTCATATCATCATAAGCATCCCATAAACAAAATTCAACAAATGAAAATAGGGATAATTCTTTTTCTTCCTTAGAATTATTTTTTACTTTTACTCTATGAACTTCTCCATTGTATTCTAAAGGAACAAAAGAAGTTACATTTACTTTAACGTTATTTCTTTCTCCAGTAATTGAGGTATATCCTAAACCATGTCTGCACTCATAAAAATCTAAATCTTTCTTTACAGGCATCCAACCAGGAGTCCAATAATCCCCATTGTCAAAGATATAAAAATAACGGCCTCCGTTATCAATAGGTATGTTATTATAGCGATATCTTGTAATTCTTCTTAGTCTTGCATCTCTATAAAAACAATACCCTCCTCCTGTATTAGAAATAAGGCCAAAAAAGTCTTTATTCCCTAAATAGTTTATCCAGGGATATGGGGTCTTTGGAGTAGTAATAACATACTCCTTGTTTTTATCGTCAAAAAAGCCGAATTTCATATGCGCCCTCCTTAAAAAATAATATTATTATTTTTAATTTCTTATTTCTACTTTATTAGTGAATCAAATAAGAAAATGAACACGCTTTCATTTTTGCATAAACTTTTACACTTAATAAAATAGAAAAGCTTACCCTTAAAAATATAAATATGTAGATAAGAAGCTAAAAAAATGTGATTTTTTATAATCTTATCTCTTAACTAATAGATTACTAGTATTTCGAAAAATAATCAAGTCTAAAGCAATAAAAATTAAAGATTATTTAAATCTTTCCTACTTTTAAATATCGTATCATAATAAATAAAGAAGGCAGGATATAATCCCGCCTCTAGTAACCTAAAATATTTATTGTATCCGCTTGGTCGCTGCCATAACTTTTCATTGTAATAACTACAAGCATATCTTCTTTTAAATCTCTCCTACTTAGTCTTTTATTTCCTCTAAAAACTTCTACATCCATGCCCATCCTAATACGTTTAGTTCCCATAAAGTCTGATTCTGTTCTAATATCAACATAATCCTTGGAAAAATTAATATTTTCAATATATCCTTGTACAGTACTAAGTTTTCTTTGATAGCCGACTACTAACTCTTCAACTTCCATACTGTCTAAATACATAGTTACCTCTTGTCCTAAACGCACATCATATAATGAAATGTTTTCATTGGTTAATTTGCTAACAATTTTTGCCCCATATATAAGAGGATAAGTTTTAATTTTGCCGTCTTCATGTTCAATAGTTATTTTTGACTGATTAGCTGATATAACTACTTCTTGTATTATTCCAGTTACTCTAGATGTATAACCCTCTGCCCAAATTTCAGTAACCTTTTCATATTCTATATCTAGGGTAATTTTATCTCCTATTCTTAAATCATTCCACGTTGCATCTTCTAATCCCTTTTTCTTTATACTTACACTGCTATTAATACTATATTCTACAGTATCATTCTTATAATCTAGTAAAATTACATTTGAACCATTTTTTCGTTTTTTCTCTACTAGGATTCCTGATATTTCTCTTTGGCTTTCGATGATTTCACCCTTAGTTAAAAGATTACCTCTTACTTCGCTAACAATAATATCTCCTTTATTAATATCAGCTAATTCTAATTCTTTATTATTTTTAGTGATTACTGAGTTACTACTAACAATATAGCTTTCTATTTCTTCACTAATTTCTCCTTTATGATTTACATACTTAACTATTACTTCTATGCCAGAATCTTTTACTGCTTTAACTACTCCTTCAACTTTTCTAGGTGAAATATTAAGATTTTCTTGTAAATAACTGGTATTGGCATTTGTAGCTGGTGTGTTTTTGTCTTCATCAAATGAATCCTGTGTTGGAGTGCTTGCCCCTTCTATCTTTGTAATCTTTGAAATATAATCATTATTGCCTTCTTTTATAAGCTGAATTAATACGGTATCATCTTTTTTAATGCTTTCTTTATTAGTTTCTTTGCTTCCAATATAAAATTTAGCATCTTCTTTTACAGGATAA